>NZ_KN050771.1:0-80896 GCF_000745895.1 Stenoxybacter acetivorans DSM 19021
GTTCGTAACGTTTCTTCCCGTTCCCGCCCAAACATCTCCATATCAACAAAATCTTCACCCATGCAAATAACTGATAATAATCCAATAATAACAATATCTTCCAATTTGTGCCGAAGATTTCCGTAAGGACGGCGAGGATCGGATAAGCCTGAAACAGCTTCTTTTAATTTTGTTGTACTCATGGGCGATGGGTTATGGCTTTTATGGAAAAAAGTAAATGCTGTTGGTCTGTATACATCCCTTTGTTTATTGTTAAGTATACTCCAGCTAATTTAAAATCATGTTAACTGCATTTGAACCCACGATCACCCAATCGCGGTCGGATACGGGCAAACTCAATAACTTATCACGCACCGCCAACCAAATAAGTTTATATAAACAATTTCGTTGAAGTCTTAAAAAAGCATTAATGTGCCAACTGTGTTTTTAACCAAGCAATATTATCAGGCGTAAACAAATCGTCAATATTACCCCAAATCGAATGAAAGCCGTAGCCGCCATGTTTCATTTCGGCAACCGCTGCGTCAATCGTCCAGTTTTCAAACACAATTCGATACATCGCCGCCATCGTGCCGGTGCGGTCTGAGCCGTGGTAGCAATGAATCAATACTTTCTGCCCTTGTTGGTGTGCGGCTTGTAAATGGCGCATCACGGCTAATACATCGTTGCGGCTGATCTTCCATGTGTGAATCGGCACGTGGGTTAAATGAAAACCTTGCCCGCCGAATTCTTGGGCATCTTTATCGCGGCTGCGTAAATTGATGATCCGGCTCACGCCCAATTGCCGCAATTCGTCCGCATCGGCACGGCTTAATTGCTCGCTGCGATACAGCCAGTTGCTGACACGATACAAATTATGCTCGGCACTGACAACAGCTGCCCAGTTTTCGGGGCGTTGTCCCACCGCCAACGGCTCGGCTTTCAGGCAGCCTGAATTTAATATCAGTGCGATTAAGGCGGGCATCAGCAGAGCTGTTTTAGTATGCTGTGTCATTTTGTTTGGATCTTAAATTAAGAGTCATAGCAACCAAATTAAGTTTTTATGCGTTGAATGGATAAGTTTACGTTTTCTCAAAATGCAATACCGGTAATTTTTCAGGCTGCCTGAAACAAATCGCGCAATTCTTGGTTACTCAGTTGCCCGACCCAGTGTTCGCCGGAACCAACGGTTAATTCAGCCAATTCTTGTTTGTACCGAATCATGGCATCAATTTTTTCTTCAAAGGTGTCTTTACAGATCAATCGATGCACCATGACATTGTTTTTTTGACCAATGCGGTAGGCGCGATCAGTGGCTTGGTTTTCCACCGCCGGATTCCACCACAAATCGTAGTGAATCACGTGGCTGGCGGCGGTGAGATTTAAGCCGGTGCCGGCGGCTTTCAATGACAAGATAAAAATTTTGTCGGCACGGCTGTTTTGAAAGCAGTCCACCATCTCTTGGCGTTTTTTGACGCTGCATCCGCCGTGTAAAAACATTGGAATTTCGCCGAATTGATTGCCAATCATCTGCACCAATAAATTACCCATTTCTTTGAATTGGGTAAAAACCAGCACCTTTTCATCGCTTTGGACAATGCTGTCCAACAGGGTCAATAACAGCTCGGTTTTGCCTGATGAAGCAACATCAGCTTTGCCTGCTTTTAAAAACTGCACCGGATGATTGCAGATTTGTTTGAGTGCCAACATCATTTGCAAGACCAAACCTTGGCGTTTGAACAGGGTTTGGTGGTCGGCTCCATTGGTGTCAATGGCGGTAATGGCTTTCATGCCTTCTTCAACGGTTTTTTGGTAGAGGGCGGTTTGTTTTTTGACCAATTGCACCAATTCGTTTTTTTCGATTTTATCGGGCAGATCGCTGATGATGCTTTTGTCGGTTTTCATGCGCCGTAACAAAAACGGAGCAGTCACTTTTTTAAAACGCTCTGCCGCTTGGCGGTTGTTTTCCTGAATAATCGGGGTGGCATAATCTCGGCTAAAAGCGGTGAGATTGCTCAAATAGCCGTGGTTGGCAAAGTCCATAATCGACCAAAATTCCGACAAGTGATTTTCCACCGGTGTGCCGCTCATGGCGATGCGCAATGGTGCACTGATGTTTTTAATGGCTTTGCTTTGGCTGGTTCCGTGGTTTTTGATGTTTTGCGCTTCATCAATGATGATGATTTGCCACTCACGCTCTTGCAGTTTTTCCACATCGCTGCGCACAGTACCGTAGGTGGTTAAGACCACATCGGCATTGATGTTGTTCAAGTCGCGTTTGCTGCTGTGATAGACCGCCACATTTAAAGAAGGAGCAAATTTTGCCAATTCCGTTTGCCAGTTGCTGAGCAAACCGGTTGGAACTGCCACCAAGGCCGGCTTGGTGTTGTCAAGCAAACCTTCTTCTTGCTGTTTCAACAAAAAGGCAATCACTTGCACGGTTTTACCCAAGCCCATGTCGTCGGCAATAATGCTGCCAAAGCCGATTTTGGCGTTGCGGTAAAGCCAAGCGTAGCCGCGCTCTTGATACGGGCGCAAAGTGGTTTGCAGGTTTTCAGGCAGCCTGATGCTGTCGGTTTCGGTTAATTCGCGAATGATTGCGCTGACTTCTTCGCTTAAGGAAATGGCTGCCCCGTGATAGCTGCCGCTTAAGGCAGTTTGCAATAATTCGGCGGCGGAGGGCTTTTCTTTAAAGGTTTGGGTGAATTTTTCCAAATCCGCTGCATCAACATAGATATACTGCCCTTTGAATTTCACCAGTTTACCGGCTTGTTTTGCCAAGGCTTTGAATTCTTGCGGCGACACCAATTCATCACCCAGTGCGACTTGCCAATCGAAACTCAAAATATCGTTAAGGCTTAAAAAACTGATGCTTTTCTTCGACGATTTGATTTTCATGCTGACTTGCGGGCGAACCAGGTGCTGCAAAGATTTGGGCAAAATCACCGGAATATTCAAAAGCCGGATCGCGGGCAAAATTTCAACAAAGAATTGAGTAAATTCTTGGTTATTTAGCACAATTGGTTTGGCAGCACGCTGATTGATGTAGTTGCTTAGGTGCGGGACAAAGTGTTCCAACAAGGATAAGGTTGCCAGAATACTGAAGCGTTGGCTTTCGTATTTTTTTAAGGCAAAAACTTGCTGCAATGAAATCGGTTCGGCTTGCGGATTTTTCGGATCGGTGATGCCCAAATGAATGCCAAATTTTTCATCGGTTTCTTCGCTGATCAGTAATACCGGTTTACTGCTTAAATCTGCCAAATAATAAGGGGACAGCCAACGCTGCATGGCACGGAAGTGGTGGTGATCTTTGCGTTCATTGGGCGGAAAAGGTTGCAGGCCAAATAACAGCGCATTGTCGTACTGCTCAATACCGCGCTCTTCATAGCAAAAAAACATCAACATGTTGGCAAATATGCTGACCAAAGCGGTGCCTCGATTTTTGACATGCACGTTGATTTGTTTTTTAGCCACGCCTTTAGAAGTCGGCGCACACCACATCAATACATCGGCGGGAACGCGCTGGCTGAGGTCGTCCAACAAGATTCTGACCTGTTCATCTTGCAGCGCGGGTTTCCACAAGACAGAAATCAGAGGAGAGTCTAAGCCGATGTTCACAAGCTGCGGAATCACCATGCCGTTTTTTAATAAATGCAAAGCACATAAACAGGCTTGGTGCAAAGCAGCCGTATGGTGGGTGTGATTGCGCAAGTCGGCGGGATTGAGCAGCAGTAATTGCTCCAACAGACGCGGCATAATCATACCTTGTGCGTCTTTACCGTCCACTGAAAATCGCCACACGCCGTTTTGATCAAAGTTCATCACAATATGCCAATGGCTGTGGTGATTTATTGTCGTTTGGGCATCGCGAATTCGTTTTTTTTGCAACATTTTGGAAAATCGTTCCGGTTTTTCCAAAATGCTTTTGGCTTGCTTCATGGCATTGCGCAAGTGCATGGTATAAACCTGCCGATAAAATCCGAAAGGATAAAACGGCGGATCAGGTTCTAATAGGGTCAGCAAGGCTTGGGAATGGTTTTGTAAGCGCGAAAAATCCAAACCACGGTAAATGTGTTCCGGAAAAACTGCCTGTTCCGGCGTTTCACTTACATCTAAAACATTAAGAATAAAAGGAATCAGCAAATGCTCATCATTGTCAAATTCGGTACCGCGGTTTTTCAATTCTTGCGGTAAATTCAGATAGTGCAGATGGAACAGCTGCATTGGATCTTGATCCAATTCTTCACCAAGGCAATACAAAACGGCGGCTTGGTGCTTACACGGCAAGGCAGCATCGGGACAAGAACAGGACATTTGCCAGCTTTGATTGACCCCGTCTTGTTCAAGGCGGGAACGTTTATTTTTGTTTGCAGATTTAAGTTCAGTAAAGGCGGTTTTGGGAAACAGCGGAATATTTAATTCTTCGGCAATTTGGAGAACCGCCGGGTCAAGTTCATTATTCAGTAACTTTGCCAAAACACTGGGGGTATTACTGATGGCTTGGCACAAAGCATCAATTTGTTGTGTGCTGAACGTGGGGATTTTGAGGCGCACTTGATAAGGAGTGGGACGGCTGCCCGCTACGTTGGCTTCGACTTCTCCATGTGTTTTGAGACGAATGGATAAAACATGACCTTGGCGAGCATAAGTGGCTCCGCGCGGCAATCGATTTTCATCAGTAACGTTTTTTAAAGCATTCAGCCATTGCCGGCTCCACCAGGTGTTTCCAAATTTTTTTGCCATAACTTTGATATTTTTCCTTGTCAAATCAACAGAATTTCTTGCGGGTACTGTTGAAAAACTTGCGCCGTCTTTTGTACCTTGCCGCCGACGCTGTCTCATAATACAAATGGTTGAGGAATATGCGGTGATTGGTATTTCAGCGATTTATTCGGCGGCACTGCCGTATGCGCGTGCGATTGCCAAGCCTTCTTCTTTGCTCAAGTAGCGCGGCATCACCGGTGTATTGCGGCACACAATATCGCCGTCGGCAAACATCACGAGTTCATTCACCGCCAATTGCTGCCAAACTTCATTGGCAGTTAAGGGCAAAGTAGCAATCACCGCCACTTTGTCTTTCGGTGTGGTTACGGCGGCAAAGTCCACGCTGAGGTCGTCGTCCAGCAGATGCGCTTCGCCAAACGGTGCTTTGCGGATAATGTAGAACAATAAAGAACCGGCATGGGTCAATAAACATTCACCATTAGAGAGCATAAAATTGAATAATCCACGTTCCCGCAATTCGGTAGCCAATTCGCTGATGGCATCAAATAATTGATTTTTATTTGGTTTTTTTGAAAAACGCCGGCGTAATTGATTGAGCATATAACAAAATGCGCGTTCGGAATCGGTGCTGCCCACTGCGTGATAAACATCATCAGCGGCTGCCTGAATATCACTCAAATGGCCGTTGTGTGCAAACAGCCAATACTCGCCCCACAATTCGCGCACAAATGGGTGGGTATTTGCCAAAGAAATTTGCCCTTGTGTGGCTTTGCGAATATGAGCAATCACATTGGTGGATTTGATTTGGTATTGTCTGACCAAATCGGCAATCGGTGAATGGGCGCAGGGTTGGTCGTCATGCAATAAGCGAATGCCTTTGCCTTCAAAAAAACCGATACCGAAACCGTCGGCATGCACATCGGTTATTCCACCCCTGCGGCGAAAGGCTTCAAATGAAAAAACAATATCCGTGGGGGTGTTGCAGTTCATGCCCAAAAGCTGGCACATGAGTTTATCCTTTTGCAGCGGCTGTAAATGGGTGAATTGTACAACATGGTTTTACGGTTCGGTTTATTTGCCTATCGTTATGCCAACGGTTTGCAGCCAAATTTACCGCTGCACGCTGTCTTTTCCGCACGATTGACTCTGCACCGTCATAATCGGTGAACCGTGTAAGTTATTCTGCGCCATCATACGGCTTTGCAAGCGTATCTTGCCGTCATTTTGCCGCAGCCATGAGTTTACCTGACCAAAACTTTCAGGCAGCCTGTATAAAGGCTGCCTGAAATGGTTTATACAATTTGCATGTTAATAAACAAAGTTATTGTGCCGGCAACTGATTCTGCCAATACATCTTTGAGCGCGGACCGTACAACAATCCTTTATTTCCGCCTGCCTGCAATAATCGGTTGGCAGTAAAACCGGCAACATCATAGCTTTTATCAGATAAGTTGTTGACAACCTGATTGATAACCGCATTAACCAACGCACCGATAAGCGAGTTTTGCTGTTGGTTTTGTCCCGCATCAGACGCAGTTGCCTCTCCTTGCCACAGCATTTGCCCCGTTTTACCGTCCACCAAAGTTGCCTCTGCCGTTACTTGCGTTTTGCTTTGAATAACTTGGTAACTGCTGCCGTATTCTTTTACTTTAATGTACAAAACAGCATCTGCACCGAATATTTTATTTAACCGTTCAGACGATATTTGATGAATATCGCCGGGATCGCTCAAGCCATTTTGCTGAAAAGTTTCTTTTACCACGGCTATCGGGAAAACGTAATACCCTGATTCAGCCAGCGGCACAACGCTTTTTGCCAGCATTCCGTTAGATGCGTTTACATCAGGTGAATCATTCATGGGCGGCAATACCAAAATGGAGCGCGGGTTGCTTTGTTTGAATGCGGTGTAGTCATAAGGTTCTTGCTGCACGGCGCAAGCCGACAACAATAAAGCGGCAAGCATGGCTGCCAAACCGATACCATTCCGTTTCATTGCATGCCTCCTTTGTTTTTATTGCCCATTAAGAAGTCCATCAATTGCGCGGACTCGGGAAATCTTGTTTTTTCTTCGGCAAAGGCTTTATACGCCTGCTCACTGTTGCCCATTTGCACATACAGCATACCCATTTGAGCGTACACCCCCGGAGCCACTGCTTGGTTTGCAGACTTGGCTTTTTCCAAATATTCCTGTAAAACAGCCAACTGCGCGCCCGGTGTTTGTTTATTTTGTAAACCCTTATAGACGGTATCCGGGTAATTTCCCCAGTAATATAAAGATTTATTGGAATTTGCACCACAGGCTGAAAGCATTACCGCCGTGCAGACAGCACCAATACCGCATAAAAAATGTTTCATAGACACACTCTTTCACAATTAACGATTGGGCTGCCATGCGCCGTTGTCTATGCTGCCGACCAAATTATTCACCGCCTCGCGAATCGCCAAATCCAACACTTTGGCACTTAAGGTTGAGTCATAGCCGGCTGTGCCGCCAAAGCCGATGATTTCGCGGTTAGAGAGACTGAATTCACCTGCGCCCTGCGCGGAATAAACCACTTCCGAAGTAAGCACATTGACCACATTCAGGCTCACTTTGGCATAAGCAACTTGTGATTTACCGCGCCCTAAAATACCGAATAATTGATGATCGCCCACTTCTTTTCTGCCAAATTCGGTAACATCGCCGGTGATGACGTAGTTCGCGCCTTTCAGTGCTTGGCTTGCACCGCGGATACCCGCTTCTTCTTTGATTTCCGCCATATTGGTGCGATCCAATACATTAAATCGCCCGCTTTGCTGCAAATGAGTAATCAAAATGGTTTTGGCTTGATTGCCCAAACGGTCCACACCATCGGAAAAAACGCCTTGTAAAAAGCCGGATCGATTATCAAATTTACCCACCGCAATCGGTGTACGCACACCCTGATAAGGCTTTTGCGCACCAATTGTCTGCGTATTTTCCACCACCCGTGAAGACTCAGTGGCACAAGCCGCCAGTGCCATGCTTGCCGCCGCAAGAATCAGCCCTGTTTTCATGATATTCATTTGTCGTTTTTCCTATTGAACTTAGCAATAATAAGTCAAAAAAATTCCGAATCCAAAATCAAATCTCGGAAATTCAGCTACTGAATTACAAAATGTAACAAGAGTAAACAAAAAAATCAATTTGAAATTTGGTAAATGACAAATAAATTGATAAGCAATGATGAATAACCCGTGTTTCATGGGACAAGCCGAATACCGAAACCGTTTGCCGCAGGCAAGACGCATCTTTGGGCGTTGCTAATCTGTTCAGATGTTTCAGAACAGAAACCCTCTGTAAATCAATGAAAACAGGCTGCCTGAAACATTGTTCATCAGGCAGCCTTTGCTTATACTGACAAGTCTTTTTTGATTTGGTATTGTTATGTTCTCAAGCAAAAAAATAATGGCGTTGCTGTTACTTGCTGTCTCTTTTTCTGCAAATACAGTTATTGCCGGCGGCATTGATGATTTACAAAAATTCAATGCCGACGTCAGCAGCATCAGCGGGCAATTTACTCAAACCGTAAGCGGTAAAAAGCGCACCCAAACCACGAGCGGCGAATTTCAGATTGTGCGTCCAGGCTTATTTCGCTGGGAATACAACAAACCTTATCAGCAATTGATTGTGGGCGACGGCAAAACCGTGTGGCTGTATGACCAAGATTTGGCACAAGTGAGCAAACGAGCACAAAACGAGTCTTTGGGCGACAGCCCCGCCGCCATTTTGTCTGATAAAAATGCGTTAAACAGCAGGTATACGCTGACTGAAGACGGCAGCAACAATGATGTGAGCTATGTTCGCGCCGCGCCCAAAAGCAGCAACAGTAATTATCAATATATTCGCATTGGTTTTCAGGCAGGCAAATTAACTCAATTGCAGCTGAAAGACCAATTCGGTAATCAAACGGTGATTCACTTTAAAAACATTCAGGAAAACACCGCCATTGCTCGGGAGCGTTTTCGCTTTACCCCGCCCAAAGGTGTGGATATTATCAGCCAATGAAACGGCGGCCTAAATAACGCCCTTTCAATACCGCTGCAATAAACCGAAAAGCAGTGCGCAAAACGCTGTTGCAAGGGTTATAAAAAAGACAATATGAACTGCCGTGCGGGAAATGCCGTGCAGCGTCCGTAATGACAAATCTCAAGATTCAGGTTGCCTGAAAACAATGATTGCGGATTGCGTTGCCCGCAATCAAACGGCTTCCAGCTTGGCAAATGCACTGTCCAAATTTTTGATGCCCTGTTTGCCGAAATTAATGGTTAATTTGGCACTTTCGCCTTTGCTTAACGCATCAATAATCACGCCTGTACCGAATTTATCATGGCGAACAATCTGACCGATATAAAAACCGCCGAATAAAGGATTACCGGTAGCCGGTGTATTTGACAACTGCTTAATCTGACGCAGTGCTACCGGCTGTGAATTGCTGTGATACGCGGTGTTTTTACGCGGTGATAGCGGGTGCAGCACTTCGGCGGGAATCTCATCAACAAAACGAGAGGGAACGCCGAAATGAGTTTGCCCGTGCAGCATTCGCTGCTGTGCCATGCTGATGTACAGCCGCTTGCGTGCACGGGTAATGGCAACATACATCAGGCGGCGTTCTTC
This sequence comes from Stenoxybacter acetivorans DSM 19021, assembly GCF_000745895.1. Lineage (GTDB taxonomy): Bacteria > Pseudomonadota > Gammaproteobacteria > Burkholderiales > Neisseriaceae > Stenoxybacter > Stenoxybacter acetivorans. The sequence continues at coordinate 9,341 of NZ_KN050771.1, forward strand.
TTCCAAACCTTTGCGCTCTGCCAAGCTGTATTCACTGGGAAACAAACCTTCTTCCATGCCGGTGAGAAAAACGGTTGTAAATTCCAAACCTTTGGCGGCGTGTATGGTCATCAGCTGCACGGCATCTTTACCGTTTTCGGCTTGATGTTCGCCCGACTCCAGCGCGGCATTGCTTAAAAAGGCCTGTGCCGCAAATGTGGGGCTTGCTATTTCATTTTCACTCAGCAAAGCTTCTCCCGCTTCGCTGGTTTGCAGTATCTCAAAAAAGCTGGATTCATGCGGATTGAACACCAGCGCGCTATTGACCAATTCTTCCAAGTTATCAATGCGTTCCTGATGTTCGCCTTTTTGATTGCGATAGTGTGCCATTAAGCCGCTGTCGTGAATCACAGCGGTCATCAGCTGCGGCAAGTTTTCCGTTTGGGCTTGTTCCTGCAATTGTTTGATGATGTGGATAAATGCCGACACTTTGGCTTGTTTTTTGGCAAAAGCACAGGCGGACTGCCACAAAGAAATGTTTTCATCAGTAGCGGCTGCCTGAATATTTTCCACAGTGCGTGTACCAATGCCGCGTGCGGGAACGTTAATCACGCGCAATAAGGCGTTATCGTCATGCGGGTTAATTGCCAAACGCAGATATGCCAAGGCGTGTTTGATTTCTTGGCGTTCATAAAAACGCAAGCCGCCGTAAATTTTGTAAGGCACGCCGGCGCGGAACAGTGTTTGTTCCAAAATACGTGATTGCGCATTGCTGCGATACAAAACAGCCATTTGTGCATAATCAATGCCTTCGCGGTGCAAGGTTTTGGCTTCGTCCACCACAAATTGCGCTTCTTCGCCGTCGTTATTTGCCGCCAAAAAGCGAATTTTTTCGCCCACGTTCGCATCGGTGCGTAAATCTTTGCCCAGCCGTTCGGCGTTGTGCGCAATCACGGCATTGGCGGCAATCAGAATATAACCGTCGGAACGGTAATTTTGTTCCAATTTAATCGGTGCGGCTGCCTGAAATTCACGCAAAAATGTTGTCATATTGCCGACGTTCGCGCCGCGGAAACGGTAAATGCTTTGGTCATCATCGCCCACCGCAAACACGGCGGCGTGTTCACCTGCCAATAATTTCAGCCACGCATATTGCAATTTGTTGGTGTCTTGAAATTCGTCCACCAAAATATGATTGAAGCGATTTTGATAATGGGTGCGCAAAGCAGCGTTGTTGCTGAGTAATTCAAAGCTGCGCAGCATCAATTCAGCAAAATCCACCACGCCCTCGCGCTGACAGATTTCATCATAAGCGGCATAGCATTCAATCATTTTGCGTGAATGCGGGTCGCTGCTGTCTGCCTGCAATTGTCCCGCGCGCAAACCGGCTTCTTTTTGGGCATTGATAAAGCCTTGCAGACTGCGCGGTGCAAGCACTGTTTCGGCAATGTTTAAATTTTTGAGCAGCCGTTTAATCAAACTGAGCTGGTCGCCGCTGTCAAGAATTTGAAAGTCTTTGGGCAGCAGGGCTTCGCGGTAATGCAGCCGCAAAAAACGGTGGCACAATCCGTGAAATGTACCCAGCCACATGGCACGAACGGAAATCGGCAACATTGCCGACAACCGCGTTTGCATTTCTTTGGCGGCTTTGTTGGTAAACGTTACCGCCAATATGCTGTGAACACTGGCTTGGTGTGTTTGCAGCAGCCAAGCAATGCGCGTAGTCAATACCCGCGTCTTGCCGCTGCCCGCACCCGCCAGCACCAAAGCGGCCTGCGGCGGATAGGTAACAGCGGCGAGCTGCTCGGGATTTAAGCCTTGCAGCAAAGTGGTATCGGTTAGGGTTTCCATGATTTGGGCAGTCTGAATTTATTTTTCAGGCAGCCATGTGTCCCGTAAAGTAACCGTGCGGTTAAATATGGGTTTCTCTGCACTGTGATCATAACGATCGGTAACAAAATAGCCTAAACGCTCAAATTGATAACGTGATTCAGGCGGCAAGGTGTTGGCAACGGGTTCAACCCAAGCATTGATTTCGGTCATGGAGTTGGGATTGAGAAATTCGGTGAACGGGCGGTATTGACCGTCTGCACCGCGCACAGCATCGGGACGGGATTCGGTGAATAATCGATCATAAAGCCGCACAGTGGTACGCACGGCGTGTTTGGCAGACAACCAATGAATCACGCCTTTCACTTTGCGCCCTTCGGGTTTTTTGCCCAAAGTGTCGTGGTCAATGCTGCATTTAAGCAACACCACCCGCCCGCTGCTGTCTTGCACGGCTTCCTCACATTTAATCACATAACTGTAGCGCAAGCGTACTTCACCGCCTAAAGTGAGGCGTTGCCAGCCCGCAGGCGGATCAAGGGAAAAATCATCGGCTTCTATATAGAGATTTTTGCTGACAGGTACTTCACGTTCACCGAATTCGGGGTGATTCGGGTGATAAGGTGCGCTACGGCTTTGGGTAAGCGCTTCATCGTAATTGATGAGTTCCACTTTAATCGGGTTTAACACCGCCATCATACGCGGGGCTGTATTTTCCAAGTCTTCACGAATTGCGCCTTCCAGTACACTCATGTCCACCACATTTTCGCTTTTGGAAATGCCGACACGTTTGCTGAACAGGCGCAAACCTTCGGGCGTGTAACCGCGCCGGCGCATACCGGAAATGGTGGGCATGCGCGGATCGTCCCAGCCGCTGACGTGGTTTTCACTCACCAATTGATTGAGTTTTCGTTTGGAGGTAATCGAATACAGCAATTCCAAGCGCGAAAATTCGTATTGATGCGGGTGATTGTCGATGCTGATGTTTTCCACCACCCAATCATACAGCGGACGGTGCGCTTCAAATTCCAGCGTACACAATGAATGCGTAACCCGCTCCAGTGCATCGGAAATGGCGTGGGTATAGTCATACATCGGATAAATCACCCAATCATCAGCGGTGCGGTGGTGATGCACGCGGCGAATGCGGTAAATCACCGGATCGCGTAAATTGATGTTGCCTGAAGCCATGTCAATTTTCAGACGCAGGGTTTTGCTGCCGTCGGGAAATTCGCCGCTGCGCATTCTTTGAAACAGGTCTAAATTTTCTTCGATGCTGCGCTCACGGTAAGGGCTGTTTTTGCCCGCTTCGGTAAGTGTGCCTCGGTATCGGCGGATTTCTTCCGCATCTAAGTCGTCCACATAGGCTTTGCCTGCTTGGATTAGCTCAATGGCGTATTGATACAAGGTTTCAAAGTAATCGGAGGCAAAATGCTCTTCGTGCCATTGAAATCCAAGCCACTGCACGTCTTCTTTAATGGCGCGCACATATTCGTCAGACTCTTTTTCGGGATTGGTGTCGTCAAAACGCAGATTGCAAAAACCATCGTAAATATAAGCCAAGCCGAAATTCAGGCAAATAGATTTGGCGTGACCAATGTGCAGATAGCCATTCGGCTCAGGCGGGAAACGGGTGATAATGCGTACGGCTCTCTGAGCAGCTAAATCTTCATCAATGATGTTGCGAATAAAATGATTATCGGCAAATTGGTCTTTATTTATCATGGCGGGGGTATTTGTGGGGGATATTTATTGTGGTTTTGAGGTACAAGGCAAGCGGATTCACGTATTCTAAACCCGTATATCTTTATGTGTTCCAAAATATTCAAATTAAGTATGAAAGGGTGTATCGAAAATACCGCCGTTCTCGGCGGCAGTTTTCTGTTTAACCGATTGATGTATTTTAAAGCAACAGAAAAATTTGCGGAAATTCGGCTTGAATTTGGCTATACTTCACAAGACCTACCGATGCCAAATATCAGACAGCTTGGTGCGGATGGAGAGACTCGAACTCTCACGCCTTGCGGCGCCGGAACCTAAATCCGGTGCGTCTGCCAATTTCGCCACATCCGCTGGAGTAATCCGCGTAATTATAATAGATTCCCGCAATTATAATAGATAATATGTGTTTCGCCAAACGCGCCGCCGTTTCCCATTCAAATTCAGCGCAATGACAAATTATTCCGAACAGGTTATTTCCATGAGATTATCAATTGCATTACTACTCAGCTGCTTACTCATTTCATGTGGTTTTCATTTAAAAGGCACGGGCAGCAATCAAGTCAGGCTGCCTTACCGCGTATGGGCGGTGGACGGCGGCGGAACAATGCAAAACATATTGGAAGATGTTTTGCGCCGCCAACCGCAAGCGGAAGTGGATTCAGCGCACGCTCAAGCAGTGGTTAAAATATTGAATGTCCGGCAAGACAAAACCGCTTCAGCCGTTAATTTAGGCGGCAACACCATTGAATATCTGCTGACTTTACGCGTGGATTCACAAGCCTATCACGGCGGTATTGCTTTGGGTGAGCCCATGAATGTGATGGTATCGCGTTACATGGATTACGCCGACAGCGAAGTGTTGGGCAAGCAAGAAGAAGAAGTGCAAATCTGGCAAAGCATGCGTCTTGATGCGGCGGAACAACTGATACGCCGCTTGGCATATTTGCCGGCGGAGCAGTAAATATGCCATCGCTCAGCTTGCCGCAATGGCTGGAAAGTTTGGGTGCGGATCATCTTCAGGCAGCCTGTTTGATTCACGGTGAAGAAGATTTATTGCGCATAGAAGCCGTAGATGCCGTCCGCGCAGCCGCCCGCCGCTTGGGCTATCAGCGCGTGTCGTTTACCGTTGATAACCATTTCGACTGGACAGCTCTGCTGGCAGAAGCGCAATCAGTGGGTTTATTTGCCGAACTGAAATTATTGGAAATTCACATACCCGGCGGCAAAGTCGGCAAAGACGGCGGCGAAGCCTTGCTCAGGCTGGCTGAAAACCTGCCGCCCGATACATGCGTACTGCTGGTGCTGCCCAAGCTGGAACGGACACAAACCCAAAGCAAATGGTTTACCGCATTTGCCAAACACGCCGCCGTGGTGGAAGTAAAAGCCGTTACTGATTCGGCACTGCCGCAATGGATACGCACACGGCTGTCGCGGCACGGTTTGGATATTGAGCCCGAAGCCTTGCAGCTGTTTGTTGATCGCGTGGAAGGCAATTTGCTGGCAGCCAAGCAAGAAATTGATAAGCTGGCACTGCTCTTACACAAAGGACATTTGGTAACGCTGGCAGATACCGAACAAGCCGTGGCGAATGTGGCGCGTTTCGATGTATTTCAATTGTCATCAGCGTGGATGAGCGGCGACGGCGAACGGGTATCGCGGTTAAGCGACGGCTTGGCAGCAGACGGCAGCGAACCGGTGTTGTTGCTGTGGGCGGTGAGCGAAGACATTCGCACATTGATTCGGCTTTTGGCAGCATTAAAGCAAGGTCAAAACATCGCTGAAGTACGCGGTAGTTTGCGGTTGTGGGGTGAAAAACAAACCCTTGCACCGCAAGCGGCAAAGCGCATTGGTATCCGGCGTCTGCTTGCCGCATTGCAAGAATGCGCCCGCATTGATCGCTGCATTAAAGGCGCGGAAAACGGCAACGCTTGGTCGGGTATTCGTCATTTGCTGATGACTTTGGCAAGCTGATTTTCGGCTTATCGAATGGTTCTGCATAGCGAAAACTGACGCAAAGACGGCAGTCTGCATTTAATACAATATTATTTCTAAAATTACAATTCCCTGTTTTACTTATAATCCGTAATCAAGTAAAATATCACTCAATCAAAATATACGCAAAATATATGCGTCAATTGATTTTTGCGTGCAGAACGAGTACTTGATTAGGACGAACACCATGAAGTATGATGCCATCAAAACAATTTTAGAAAACCTGAATGCCACCGAAGACATTACTTCTTCGGCAGTGGTGTCCGTGGATGGTTTGCCTATTGTGAGTGCGCTTCGTGCGGGTATTGACGAAGATCGTATTGGTGCAATGTCTGCCGCAATTTTGTCTTTAGGCAGCAGGGCTTCCAAAGAAGTATTGGAAGGCCGATTGGACCATGCCATTATTCATGCCAATAACGGCTATATGTTGTTATTTGAAGTAAATGATTTCATTTTACTCGCCATCTCCACCACAGAAGACGCGAAATTGGGTTTGGTTTTATACGAAGCCAAACGTGCCATCAAAGAAATTGCCACTGAATTTTAAAACAATATCTTCAGGTAGCCTGAAAGTGATTCTGCAAGCTGCCTGAAAAACAAAAAGCCAAAATTGATGTATTTCAATCTTGGCTTTTTTTGTGATATTTTAGAAACAGACCCATTACTAAATAATACAATTTCACTTGGGTAATGGGTTTAATATTTGAAAAAAACAAAATTTTTTTGTTTATTTTTTTTTTTTATCGTAATATATGCAAATATTCAGTATTTTCCCCAGACCTTAAACTTAAGGAGCAAAACCAAATGGACATTAATCTTACTCATGACTTAGCCGAATTAGAAAAAGAAAAAGCACGGTTAGAAGTGTATATTGAGCGAATCAAAAGGAAAGAAAGAAGCAGAGTAAAAGCAGACATTGCCAGAGCAATGAAAAGCTTTGAAATCAGCTTTGAAGAGCTTCGCGAAACGTATGATAATGTTGATGCTGAACCACAAAGCCGAGCCAAATACCAAAACCCCTTAACCGGCCAAACATGGAGCGGTGCAGGTAAAAGACCGAAATGGGTTGTGGATCATTTAGAAGCAGGAAAATCTTTGGACGAACTTTTAATTGAGAAATAAAAATACAAATGCCCCATCTCTGTGGGGCATTTGTATTAAGGTTTGCTGTTCATTCGGTTTGTTCCTGTCCGGCATCATTAAGATGGCTTTCTCAGTTGCCGCAAAATATTCAGCGGTATTTAAAAAAATGCCGCTGAATACCGAACAAACAGCTTGTGCCGAGTAACTTAAGCGCAGACAAGCCTATTCTGTATCAAACAGCATCAGACCGCTTTCCCTTTGGGAAAAGCGGCTTGATGTTGCGTTTCGGAATGTTCAGAAAAGCATTTTCAGGCAGCCTCATTCTCAATAAAACCGCTGTGTCGCAGCAAAGCATCAATTTTTGGTTTTCGTCCGCGAAAGGCTTGAAACGAAGTCATGGCGTCTCGAGAGCCGCCTGCCGCTAAAACTTCACGCCAAAAACGTTTGCCGGTGCTTGGGGCATCATTCTCTTCTTCAAATGCAGCATAGACATCAGCCGACAATACCTCCGCCCAGCTATAGCTGTAATAGCCTGCGGCATAGCCGCCGGCAAAGATATGACCAAAGGCATGGGCAAAGCGGTTGAACGGCGGCACTTTAATCACGGCAACCGCTTGGCGTACTTCTTGCAGCACCTGCTGCCAATCGGCGGCGGGTTCGCTGTAGATGCGCATATCAAACAGCGCAAATTCCATTTGCCGCACCATAAACAAGCCGCGCTGGAAGTTTTTTGCCGCCAGCATTTTGTCAAACAAAGTGCGCGGCAAGGTTTCGCCGCTGTCTTGACGGCTGCTCATTTGTGCCAAAACATCGTATTCCCACACAAAATTTTCCATAAACTGGCTTGGCAATTCCACTGCGTCCCATTCCACGCCGTTGATGCCCGACACACCCAATTCATCAACTTGGGTGAGTAAATGGTGCAAACCGTGTCCCATTTCGTGAAACAAGGTAATGATTTCATCGTGGCTTAATTGAGCGGGCTTACTGTTTACGGGCGGCGTGAAATTGCACACCAAATAAGCAATCGGTGTTTGCAATTGTCCGGCACGCGCACCGCCGACAAAACGGCGGCGGCCGCGATAATCATTCATCCATGCACCGCCTCGCTTGCCTTCCCGTGCATATAAATCCATATACACACCGCCAATAACCGCACCGCCCTGCATCAATTCATAATAACGCACATCTTTATGCCAAGTCGGCACTGATTTTTCAATCAACTGCACACCATACAAGCGTTCAATTTGTGCGAACAAGCCATGCAGCACACGGTCGGCGGGAAAATATTTTTTCACTTCGGTTTCGCTGAAAGCATATTTGGCTTGGCGCAGTTTTTCGCTGGCATAAGCAATGTCCCACGCTTGCAAGTCATGCAAACCCAAATGCTTGGCGGCAAAGGCAGAGAGTTCAGCCAAATCGCGTTCGGCATACGGTTTGGAACGCGCCGCCAAATCACGCAAAAATGCCAGCACTTCGGCAGGGGTGTCTGCCATTTTGGTGGCAAGCGACAATTCGGCATAATTGGCAAACCCGAGTAATTCGGCTTCACGTTGTGCCAATTCGAGGCGGCGGCTGATGTTGGCAGTGTTATCCCATTCGGGTTTGCCCAATTCGCTGGCGCGGGTGTTATAGCCTGTGTAAATCTGTTCACGCAAAGCGCGGTCATCGGCATATTGCATCACCGCCACATAATGCGGCATTTGTAAACCGATTTTATAACCCTGCCGCTGTTCGGCGGCAGCAGCGGCGGCAAACATGGCCAGCGCGTCTTCAGGCAGCCCGCTCAAATCATCGGCGCGGTCAAAATACAAGGCAAACGCATCGGTGGCGTCCAACACATTTTGGCTGAATTGCGCACCCAATTGCGCCGCTTCGTTGTTAATCTGAGCCAATTGCGCCTGCTGTTCGGGTGGCAGCTGCGCACCGCTTAACACAAAATCGCGCAAATCATGCGCCAATTTGGTTTGCTGTGCCGCGCTTAATTCGGAAAAAGCCGTCTCATTATTTTTAATTGCTTGAAATCGCTCAAACAATGCCAAATCCTGCCCAACGGCAGTGAAAAATTCGGTTACTGCCGGCATGAGTTCGTTATACACCGCGCGCAATGCCGGTGTATCCGCTACGCTGTTTAAATGCGACACCACGCCCCACACGCGCCCGACGCGCTCGGTAGCGTCAGTGAGCGGTTCAACTGTGTTTTGCCAAGTGATTTCGGCTTCAGTCTTAACAGCGGCAATCGCGGCTTGCGCTTCTGTAATGACTTGGGTAACGGCGGGTTTGATGTCGTCTGTGCTTATTGCGTCAAAACGCGGTTCATCTTGCAAATTCAACAGGCTGTTTTCAGGCATATTCTTCTCATAATAAGGTTACGGCTGCCAAAATCAGTTTTCAGGCAGCCTGTTTGTGGGTTAATATGGTTAACATTCAGGCATGGGTGCAACACCCAAATAAGGACAAACCCATGAAAAACAATATCCGGCCTTTTTTAAACACCGTACCAATCATCAACGAAAGTTGTTATATTGATGACACGGCGGTGGTTATCGGTGATGTGGTGCTGGACGAAAATGTATCGGTGTGGCCTTGTGCGGTAATACGTGCCGATGTGAACCATATCCGCATCGGTAAGAACAGCAATGTGCAAGACCATTGCATGCTGCACGTAAGCCACAAAAGCGACAGCAAACCGCAAGGTTCGCCTTTGCACATCGGCAGCGACGTTACCGTGGGGCATCACGTAACTTTACACGGCTGCACCATCGGTAATCGGGTGTTGGTGGGAATTAACAGCGTGGTGCTGGACGACGCGGTGATCGAAGACGATGTCATGATCGGCGCATACAGTTTGGTGCCGCCGCGCAAGGTTTTGGAAAGCGGCTTTTTGTACATGGGACAGCCGGTTAAGAAAATACGCCCTTTAACTGAAGAAGAACGGGCATTTTTGCCGTATTCGGCACAACATTATGTGTGTTTGATGCAAAACCACAAAAAACACCAAAAGGAAACAAAATGAAAATCACTGCATGCTTTGCTTTGGCATTGTCTCTGTTACTTGCCGCCTGCGCTTCCGGTACAGGTACGGCACAAAATGAATTGTACGGCGAAATTTCTGCGGGCTACGAAACGTCCCACACCAAAATCAGCCGTTAAGCAATGGGTTAATCCATTTTTGCAGCCGGAAAATAAAAACTTTCAGGCAGCCTATTGTTTCTTTCAGGTGATGCCGCGCACGATAAACCTTCTTTTATTTTATTTCACCCTGTGCAACGGCATTTCATTTTCACATCGGTACACCACCCAAACCACCCGTTCAGTTTAATTCAGCTGAATGGGTAGTTTTCAATTTACCCACTTCAATCAAGTGACTTAAAAACCATATTATCTTCATATTTCGCATCGCGGAAGTAATACTTGTTGGTATACATGCCCTGCAAAGTGCTGATATAGGGCGGATCAAGCGCAAACAAAGTATTTGGTGTTTCATGGTATCGCGCCAGTAAATCCCTGAAATCGGCGCGGACTATTTCCACGTCATTCAAAAAGCATACTTGAGATAATATAAACCAATCAATAAGCGTGTCGGTAACGGCGGTTGTCCACCTTTTTCTGTGGTGTAACATGCTTCGATTTTTTCTGCCAATCTACCCCAATTAATTCGATGAGATAATTTCACCAAAGGGTGATTTATATTAATAATTTGAGATAATTGTAACTGGAATAAATCAGGGTGATTGTTGGGTTGTTTCGGCTTCATAACTGCAAGGTTTTCTTGGTGCTTGAACAGATTTATTGCAGTGAGCTATAACATAAAATTAGTATTTATTATATAATTTTCAATTACTTGCAGATAATTCAGGAGCGGCTGCATAGCCAGCGTCTGTCTCACGAAAAGCCATTCTGTCTGACATATTTCCCCTCAGGAAATCTTTCTGAGTTCAATCAGGCAGATTGCATTGATATCCATATCAATTTCTGAATACCAGTGATTTTTCAGCCTTTTATCACTTACAGTCAAAGTTGGTTCAGAACGGCGATTGATATATTCCATTGTCTCATCATCACGATCATATCGTGTGGGTTGTAAACCATACTGGTGATACAACGCCCCGTTTTTCTGGTCAAATATCCATTGTTTTATCCGCCAGAGACCGCTGGCATTTTCAGGTAAGTCCAGTGTGATATAAAAACGTCTTGTGTAATCATTCAGCAGATGCTGTTGTAACGAAAATGCAGGGTCAATTGTCACCGGATTGATCAAAAGGAGCCTGATGGTGTCATTGTGGCTGGTAACAATGTAGTTGCACCCGGAATCAATGATATTTCCGGTGAGTCTTTCTTTTATTGACAGGACATGAAAGACAGGGCGGCGGGTTTTGCCATTGAAAAACAATGACAGACTGTCAGTTCTGATAATGTGATTGCCTGATACTTCGTTTTGTAAACGGGAGTTCAGCCAGAATCCCAGCATTGTAATCTCTTTTGGTAAGTTTAGCAGGGTATCCATCAGTAGTGCTCCCCGGAAAAAAAGACCGCTTGTTCTCAATGTATTCCCTGTCAGACTCCCCCATTGTTCAAGCCATATCGGTCGATGCAGGCCGTAATGTCTGAGTGTCTGTATCGTTGCATTAATCTGATGCAGGCCTTCCTGAACAGATCGTTCTTTTTGTGCCGAGCTGAATATATTGCCGTGGCTCTTCTGGATAATCGAAATCCCCAGAAAATGAATAAATGCCATAAGTTCATTTGAGCTAAGTATATGGTGATACTTTTCTTTCAGTAAACTGTTGTCCAGCGATAATCCAACCCTGCAATGAGGCAGTAATTGATGCAGCATACTGAATAGTTCCAGGCAGCGCTCAACAAGTTCTTTATGACTCAGTTCTGTAGGCAGGGAGCGCAAATCCAGAATAAACTGCCATTCGTTAATCTGTTCCGTCCCATAAATGACGATATTGTGTCTGATGAAACGTCTCAGCCAGATCAGGTATTCGCTAAACTGAAGGTGCGTATCTTTGGTGAAAACGGTCAGCCGAAAAAGCGGTGTAATTTTTCTTTTTTGCAAAAATCTGAAAGCAAGATCAAGTTCATCCCATACAGACCATGTTGGCATCGTTTCTCCGGTATGGATGTACTGGAGAGGTAACAAATGTTGATCCAACGGTTCGCCGCATTCCAGCAGCGAGACGGTGAATTGTTCCTGTAAACGAATAATTTGTGCCTGGATATGCTCTTTCAGCAGATCCTCCGGAGAGCGCACAGAAATCACATAATGCTGTTGTTTCAGGGGATGTCCTGTGTCTTCTCCGCAAAGGCGAACATTTATATATTCCGATTTGTTTTCATTTGATGTCGCGGGAGGGGATTGTGTCAGGAGTTCGGGTACTGTCAATAAAGAAAACAGCTCGGTTGTACTGATATCTTCAGTCAGCTCTGTTGTCATGGAGCTGGTATCACTCCTGTCGTTATAGTCCAGTGTTCCTGATTTAATTTTACGTCTGTATTCACCGGGGGTCATGTTCCAGGTTTCTCTGAACAACGCAGTAAGCCGTTTTACAGACAAAAATCCATTTTCGCTGGCTATCTGGCTGATAGGGTGCGTCGTCTGGGCGATATCCTTTACGGCGTGCCTGAAACGACAATTTGTCAGATAGTGTTGAATACTGATGCCCGTTTCCCGGCTGAATTGTCTGGAGAGATGTGGTGTGGTTATATACAGTTTTTGTGCGATATCCTGTACTTTAATATTTGTATTCCAGTGATCCTCCAGTATGTTGATTACCTTGCTGACTCTTTCACTGTACTGTGATTTTATACTGTGTGCGGATGTGGCTTTAAAATGGCGTAAAAGAATACAGCATATATCGAGAAGGTTTCTTTTTACCTCCACAGGCCAGGTTTCATGCTGTTTTTTTAACCACAGCAGTGTGGTATTGATAAGGAGGTTTCGCAGGGGCAAAATCGATTTACCACCGAGATCATTTTCAATTGAGAAACTTGACGAGGAGAAATCCTCAGATTGTTGGAGCAGCAATAATGAAGACAGGTGGAAGAATAAAACAACATTATCCTGCAATGCCTCCATATGCCATGTGACATTTCTGTTGATAATGTAAAGCGTGTCTTTTTCACAAGTAACCGAATGGGTTTCATTGTCATCTGTGCTTAGCAGAACACTTCCTTTCATGACAAATACTATTGTGATGCCGTTATTTCTAATCTTTCCGTATTTCCGAATGTTCATGAAATGAATGTCAAAATCCAGGGGTTCTTTCATGGGATTATTCTCGTCTTTTAGACAGGGGGAAGTTGTCGGGCATGTTGATACGATGAAAGCCCATCCTGACCTGTCACATCAAAAAAAACACTCTTTTTTATGACACAACCTGCTGACAACAAAAAAACAACACAATAACCACCCTTAATGTCATCAAAGATTTACCTGTTTTATGTGCTTCAGAGAGCATAGTATGAAAGAAAGCATATCATAAATCATGATAGTTTCATGATAATTTCATGATAGTTTATCTTTTAACAGGAGAATTTGTATGAATTTACAGGAATTTCTTGATGGTAATGAGGCGAAGTACATTGCGGTTCGCCAGGACATTCATCAGCATCCGGAGATCGGGCTTGAGGAATTAAGAACCTCTGATCTTGTGGCAAAGATGCTGACAGAATGGGGTTATGAGGTTCACAGAGGGCTTGGTGGAACCGGTGTAGTGGGGACGCTTCGTCAGGGAGATGGGAAACGCGTCCTGGGGCTGCGGGCTGATATGGATGCCCTGCCAATGATGGAGAACTCCGGGAAAGCCTGGAAGAGTGTCGCTGAAGGTAAGTTTCATGGATGCGGGCACGATGGGCATACTGCAACGTTACTGTTTGCAGCAGAATGGTTTGCTCGCAGCCGTAACTTCAACGGAACGCTTCATCTTATTTTTCAGCCGGGCGAAGAATTGTTGATCGGCGGCAAATTGATGATGGATGACGGGCTTTTCGAGAAATTTCCGTGCGATGCTATTTTTGCACTTCATAATATGCCCGGACTTGCAGAGGGAAGTTTCCATTTCCGTAAAGGTGCGATGCTTTCTTCTTCTGACACAATGCAGATCAATGTACACGGCACCGGCGGTCATGGTGCAATCCCCGAAAGAGCCATTGATTCAACTGTTGTTGCCTGCCATATCGTGACGGCACTTCAAACCATCGTTTCCCGTAATGTTACCCCATTCCAGCCGGCTGTTGTTACTGTCGGCAGCATCACGTCGGGAACGGTCGCCAACATCATCAGCGATACCGCCACACTAAAACTCAGTATTCGTACTCTTGATCCGGATACACGCAAACTTGTTCTCAAACGAATTGAAGAAATAGCCGTTCATCAGGCAGAAAGTTTTGGTGCCCGTGCAGATGTTCAGCATCTCAGTGGCAGCCCCGTATTGATGAATAACCCGGAAATGACGGATTTTGCCATTAATGTTGCGCGGAGTATTTTTGAACCTTCGCTGATAAATGATAACGCTTCGCCAATGATGGCCAGTGAGGATTTTGCTTTCATGCTTGAGAAGAATCCTCAAGGCAGTTACTTCTTTGTCGGAGCCGGAGATGGCTGTTCTGTTCATAACCCGGGATATGATTTTAATGACAAGGTTATGAAACCTGCCGTTAAGTTCTGGGCATCGCTAACCGAACAATTTCTTAAATAAAAAATAAATTCTTCCTGCACACCGGCATCTGATTATCAGTTTGTCTGGTGCAGGAAACATACTTAAATTGAGATTTTCTAATGAACTCTGATTCTAAAAATTACCAGGGAAATGGCCGGCTTATCCTGGGTATCGTTCTGCTGGTTCTTACATTCTGGATGTTTGCACAATCGATGCAAGCAGCCTTAATTCCATCAATTGCAAAAACGTTTGGTATCAGTAATGATCCTGCTCAGATGGATTTACTTAACTTTGCTGCTTCTCTGACCCCGCTTTTTTCTGCTGCCTGTATTGTTGCAGCCGGTGGTCTTGCTGATCGGTTTGGTCGGATGAAGTTTGCTTTCATCGGTACTGTATTGAGTGTTGCGGGTTCTGCACTGGTTGCCGTCTCTTGGAATGTTTACATACTGATCATCGGTCGTGCATTACAGGGCATTTCCGCCGCCTGTATTATGCCGGCAACAATAGCTCTGATGAAAACCTATTTTGAAGGAAAGAAACAAGCGACTGCATTAACATGGTGGTCAGTTGGTTCCTGGGGCGGGTCCGGCTTTTGTGCCATTCTCGTGGGGTTGATTGAACCCCGCCTGGGCTGGCAAGCTATTTTCTGGATCAGTATTGCTGTGGCTGTTATTGGCTTTATCCTGATGCTGGGAACGCCGGAAGTGAAGGCTGCCCCTACCAACAAGAAATTCGACACGGTCGGAGCCATGATTTTTATTGCCTCTTTGATTTGCCTTGTGCTTTCCGTATCCAAAGGCCGCAGTTGGGGATATACCGATATTCGCTTTATCGGAACACTCGCCGCAGCTATCCTGGGACTAATTACTTTTTACTACGTGGAGAAGAAAGCCGATTCACGGGGCATTGCCCAGCTTGTTGATTTCAGCCTGTTCACTTCTCGCGGTTACTTCGGGGCGACACTGTCCAATTTCCTGCTGAACGCAATTGCCGGTGCAATGGTTATTGTAAATACCTATATGCTCAAAGGCAGGGGAATGAGTACAAGTGAAGTTGCTTTAATGACGATAACTTATGCTATTGCTGTGCTGGTACTGTTACCCGTTGGTCAAAAAATCCTGTTTAAATTCGGTGGCAGATTACCAATGATTATTGGCACTGTGATTACGTTTTCCGGTGTGATTTTAATGTCCTTTACTGGTATTGAAAATCTTAGTTTATATAAAATGCTTGTTATCGTAGGGTATGCTTTATTCGGTTTGGGGCTGGGGATTTATGCTACCCCGTCAACTTATACAGCTGTATCTGCTGCACCTCAAGAAAAAGCTGCTGTTGCAGCCGGAATCTACAAACTGGCTTCTTCATTGGGCGGCGCAATCGGTGTTGCACTTTCCCTCGCAGTATTCTCTGTTTTTGATGATATAAATAAAGCCGGAGCCGCAGGACTGTGGCTGAATGTCGGGTTTGGTGTACTGGCGTTGCTGGCTATTTTATTTATTGTTCCCGGGCAAAAGAAAGTACAAAGTTAGGAGGTCTTCAAAGCTAAAGCCGAAGAAGTTATGAAGTAATGTTCTGATTTTACAGGATGACTACTGTACTGGCAGTAGTCATACCTGTCTCAGACCGGCATCTGATTGTCAGTTTGTCCGGTGCAGGAAAATATAATTAATGGACAATTTCAATGAACTCTACTAAAAATTACCAGGGAAATGGTCGGCTTATCCTGGGTATCGTTCTGCTGGTTCTTACATTCTGGATGTTTGCACAATCGATGCAAGCAGCCCTGATCCCTTCAATTGCACGGTCATTTGGTATCACTAATGATCCTGCTCAGATGGATTTACTTAACTTTGCTGCTTCTCTTGCCCCGCTTTTTTCTGCTGCCTGTGTTGTCGCAGCCGGTGGTCTTGCTGATCGGTATGGTCGGATAAAGTTTGCTTTCATTGGTACTGTATTGAGTGTTGCGGGTTCTGCACTGGTTGCCATCTCCTGGAATGTTGACATACTGATTGTCGGGCGTGCATTACAGGGCATTTCCGCAGCCTGTATTATGCCGGCAACGATAGCACTGGTGAAAACCTATTTTGAAGAAAAGAAACAAGCGACTGCATTAACATGGTGGTCGGTTGGTTCCTGGGGCGGGTCCGGCTTTTGTGCCATTCTCGCGGGGTTGGTTGAACCTAATCTTGGCTGGCAGGCTATTTTCTGGATAAGTACTGTTGTGGCTATTATTGGCTTTACCCTGATACTGGGAACGCCGGAAGTGAAAGCTGCCCCTACCGACAAGAAATTCGACATGGTCGGAGCCATGATTTTTATTGTCTCTCTGATCTGCCTTGTACTTTCCGTATCCAAAGGCCGCAGCTGGGGATATACCGATATTCGCTTTATCGGAACGCTCGCCGCAGCTATCCTGGGGCTGATTACTTTTTACTACGTGGAGAAGAAAGCCGATTCACGGGGCATTGCTCAGCTTGTTGATTTCAGCCTGTTCACTTCTCGCGGTTACTTCGGAGCAACACTATCCAATTTCTTGGTGAACTCAATTGTCGGTGCAATGGTTGTTGTCAATACTTATATGCTTAGAGGCAGGGGAATGAGTACAGGTGAGGTTGCTTTAATGACGATAACTTATGCCATTGCTGTACTGGCACTGTTACCCGTTGGCCAAAAAATCCTGTTTAAATTCGGTGGCAGATTACCAATGATTATTGGCACTGTGATTACATTTTCCGGTGTGATTTTGATGTCCTTCACTGGTATTGAAGATATTGGTTTATATAAAATACTTGTTATCGTAGGATATGCTTTATTTGGTTTAGGGCTTGGGACTTATGCTACTCCGTCAATTTATACAGCTGTTTCCGCTGCCCCTCAAGAAAAAGCCGCTGTTGCAGCCGGAATTTATAAGTTGGCTTCTTCATTGGGCGGCGCAATCGGTGTTGCACTTTCCCTCGCAGTATTCTCTGTTTTTGATGATATAAATAAAGCCGGAGCCGCAGGGCTGTGGCTGAATGTCGGGTTTGGTGTACTGGCGTTGTTGGCTGTTATATTTATTGTTCCCGGGCAAAAGAAAGTACAAAGTTAGGGAGGTCTTCAAAGCTAAAACCGAAAAAGTTATGGAGTAACATTATGGTTTACAGGATGACTACTGTACTGGCAGTAGTCATACCTGTCTCAAAGCCTTTTTTGTTTCACTGGGTGAAATTCAATTTCATTTTGCCTATCCCATTCTGTCTTTCTTTATCCTTCCCAGTCTCATTTATAGCTGTACTATTATTTTTTCAAAAAAGAAAACATAGCCTATTCAGTAGATTTCAGATAATTAGCCGTAATTTTTCTGGCTAGTCATTTTGAAAAATTTAATAGTTCAGCTATATCTTGCATGACAGGGAGGATCTATCTTAAAGGATTTCATTCAGGCTGCCTGTTATTTATTGCCCACGCAAAAACAGCGCGTCTAAGTCTTGTAAGCTCAGTTTTACCCATGTTGGACGGCCATGATTGCATTGATTGGCGCGCTCGGTGTGTTCCATGTCGCGCAGCAAAGCGTTCATTTCAGGCAGGGTGAGTTTACGACCGGCGCGTACCGAACCGTGGCACGCCATATTGGCAAGTATGCGGTTTTCTTCGGCGGCGATGTGTTGGCTGCTGCCGATGGTTGCCAGTTCTGCCAATACAGTACGGGCAAGTGTAACCAAATCGCTCTTGGCAAGCAGTGCCGGTGCGGTGTGAATGGCGAGTCGGTTTTCATCTAAAGCGGTGAGTTCCAAACCAAAACCGCGCAAATTGTCAGCATATTCAACAGCAGTTGCCATCTCTTCATGGTCGGCTGAAAAAACAATCGGCATCAGCAAGGCTTGGCTGACAAGGCTGCCTTGCTCACTGCGTTGGTGTTTCATTTTTTCATAATTCACGCGCTCTGCTGCGGCGTGCATGTCTATCAGCAATAAAGCGTCTTGACCCTGCGCCAAAATATAAATATCAGACAGTTGCGCAATGGCATAGCCCAAAGGCAGTGCGGCGACGGTTTCGTCATATCGATGATTGGTGTTATTTGTATCTTCGGGCGGGAAAATGCCGCGTTCGCGCTCCCATTGCGCCAATTCACTGTCATTTTCAATTGGATTATCCTCAATGGGATTATCAAATTTTTGCGCATCTTCTCGATAAAGTTCGGCATAGGTGTTTAAGGCCGCCTGCGATTCTTTTAAGCTCAAACCGCGCTGTATCGGCGCGCGGGCAGCTTGATACGGCACGGGGGTGCTGCGATGGCTGCCTGAAAAAGATTCGGCGGAATTGTTGTATGTGGGTAACGCCGTTTCATTTTGGGCTTCATTTGCCGTGATTTGCCGCAATACTGCGCCCGCTTGCGATAAAGACGCGGTGTTTGCGGCGTTGGTGTCTGCCAAGGCTTTGTTGAGGGTATGAAATACCAATTGGTGAATCTGCTGGCTTTGGCGAAAGCGCACTTCGGTTTTAGCGGGGTGTACGTTTACGTCCACATCAGCGGGCGGCATTTCCAAAAACAAGGCAAATGCGGGCGTTATCGCGTGATGCAGCACATCACGGTAGGCTTGTTTGACGGCGTGAAGCAGTACTTTGTCGCGCACAAAACGGCGGTTCACAAACAAATATTGCTGATTGCTTTTGCCCTGCGCAAACGTGGGCTTGCTGATAAACCCACTGAGCCGAATTGCTGCTTCTTTGCTGTCTATGCTTAATGAGGCTGCCTGAAAATCACTGCCCAGTAAGGCGGCAACCCGTTCAGCAATGGTTTGTACCGGTAAAGACAGCGTGGTTTTGTCGTTGTGTTTGAGGGTAAACGCGATGTGCGGATGCGACAATGCCAACCGTTCCGTCATGTTGAGGCAATGGGCGTATTCGGTGGCTTCCGATTTAAGAAATTTGCGCCGCGCCGGTGTGTTGAAAAAAAGCTCTGCCGCTTCAATGGTTGTACCGACGGCGCGGACGGCGGCACGGGTTTCACCCAATACACCGTCTTCAGCGTAAACACTGGCGGCAATATCGGCATCGGCGGTGCGGCTGGTTAAGGTGAGGCGGCTCACCGAGGCAATGCTCGCCAACCCTTCGCCGCGAAAACCCATGCTTGACACGGTTTCCAACTCGCTCAAATTATGGATTTTACTGGTGGCATGGCGGTGCAAAGCCAGCGCGATTTCATCAGCAGGAATGCCGCTGCCGTTGTCCGCAATAATCAATCGTTTGATGCCGCCGCCTGTGAGTGCGATGTCAATTTGGGTCGCACCTGCATCAATGCTGTTTTCCAGCAATTCTTTTAAGGCGTTGGCAGGGCGTTCCACTACCTCACCGGCGGCGATTTGATTGACCAAATGATCGGGCAACAGGTTAATATGATTCATGTGTGCTTCAATATCTTTTTAAATATTTGATGATGGCATTATTGCACCGCTGTCTTTTCCCGCTTGGCAAGATAACGATGCCGAATAATTTCAATCACAACAGGGACAACAGATAAAATAATAATCGCCAATAAAATTAAAGATAAATTATCTTTAACGATAGGCAATTGTCCGAAGAAATAACCGGCAAACGAAAATAGCAGTACCCACATCAACGCACCAATAATGTTATAGCGCAAAAACCGTCCGTAATGCATGTGTCCCATGCCCGCCACAAACGGTGCAAATGTACGGATAATCGGAATAAACCGCGCCAAAATAATGGTTTTCCCGCCATGCTTGGCATAAAAGGCTTCCGTTTGCAGTAAATACTTGCGCTTAAATATTTTGGAATCGGGATTGGCAAATAATTTCTTCCCAAAATATTTACCGATACTGAAATTGGCGGCATCACCCAACACGGCAGCGGCAAACAATAATGCCACCATAAGATAAATATTCATACCGCCCACCGCCGCAATGCTGCCGGCGGCAAATAATAAAGAATCACCGGGTAAAAACGGTGTTGCCACCAAACCGGTTTCGCAAAAAATAATCACAATTAAAATGGCATAAATCCATACGCCGTATTGATGACTTAATTGTTGTAAATGTTGGTCGATGTGCAGAATAAAATCAATCAAAGCACCGATGAATTCCATAACGAAGCAGTATATGATGAGAATAAGCGCATTCTAGCCGAATTTGATTGGCGGGTAACAGTAAAAAACAGGCTGCCTGAAAACTTTCAGGCAGCCTGTTTTTAATCAGCAGAAACAATCTGTTAAACCAATGCAGCAACGTCCATACCAAACATGGCGCGCGCGGTATTGAGCATTTGACAGCTGAAGCCCCACTCGTTGTCGTACCACGACAACACTTTTACCATATTGCCGTTGGACACTTTGGTTAACGTGCTGTCAAAAGTGGAGGCTTGTGTGGTGTGGTTAAAGTCCATTGATACCAAAGGCAGCGTGTTGTAAGCAAGTATGTGCTTCATCGTGCCTTCACTCGCGGCTTTCACCAGCGCATTCACTTCTTCCACCGTGGTATCACGCGCGGCTTCAAAAGTTAAATCCACCAAAGACACGTTAATGGTTGGCACACGCACGGCAAAACCGTCGAGTTTGCCTTTCAATGCAGGCAATACCAAACCCACGGCCTTTGCCGCACCGGTTTTGGTGGGAATCATGTTTTCCACCGCACTGCGGGCGCGGCGCAGGTCGCTGTGGGCGTTATCGGTTAAGAGCTGGTCGCTGGTGAAAGCATGAATGGTGGTCATCAGCCCTTTGGTGATGCCCAAGCCGTCATGCAAGGCTTTTGCCACAGGCGCCAAGCAGTTGGTGGTGCAAGAAGCGTTGGATACCACTGTCATGTCTGCGGTAAGCACATCATGGTTCACACCGTAAACAATGGTGGCATCAACATCGTTGCCGCCGGGCGCGGAAATCAGCACTTTTTTTGCACCTGCGTTTAAATGGGCTTGGCATTTTTCTTTGCTGGTAAACGCCCCTGTGCATTCAAACACCAAATCCACGCCCAAATCGCGCCAAGGCAATTGGGCGGGGTCGCGGGTAGAGAAAACCGGAATTTTGTCGCCATTTATCAATAAATGATTTTCATCATGAGCAACGGCTGCCGGAAAGCGGCCATGTACCGTATCAAATTGGGTGATGTGTGCATTGGTTGCCAAATCACCGGTAACATTTACCGCCACAATTTCAAATTGGTGGCGCAGATTGTATTCATAAATGGCCCGCAAAATCTGGCGACCAATGCGACCATAACCATTAATGGCAACTTTCAAACTCATGGGATTGTTCCTTGGGGTGTGTCGTTGTTGTGTCAATCAAATTCCTAAATTGTACGCTTTTTGCCTTTGGCTGTGTATGGTGAAATAGTCATTCGTGTTTTTATTGCGTCCTAATTATAAATATTGCATCAGATTGTGAGGGGATTTTTGCGTCAGCCCGAGTGGAAAAAGGGAAAACAGGCGTCTGTTTGATCAATGCGCAACAACCGTGTACCTCAAAAAGCGCCCGCAAGATACGCAATATTTAATTGAAGGCACAATACTTTGTTAAAAAACAAAAATTACCGAAAAAAATCATTTGTTTTGAAAACAGATTGAATTCTGTCAAGAAAATAATCCCAATTCGTGTTTTGCATGCGGTCTAAAATCAGCAAAAATAAATTAATTTTAAAAATTCTATTTTTATTAAAATTAAATTTATATTTTTAATTAAAAATTAAAACATCTGTTCTTTTTTAAAATAAAGATGTATTTTTTGAAAATTTCTATTGCACTGCAAAAATAATTTGGTTAAGGTTAAGTCTCTTTTTGTTAAGCCACCCGTGCTGAATATTGCATTGGCTTGAAAATTTTCTGTGTTGCATTAAGCCTTAGGAGAACGATTATGAAACAAATCACCGCAATGATTAAGCCGTTTAAACTTGATGATGTCCGCGAGGCTTTGGCTGAAGTGGGTGTTCAAGGCATGACTGTAAGCGAGGTCAAGGGTTTTGGCCGTCAGAAAGGACACACTGAAATCTATCGCGGCGCAGAATACGCGGTGGACTTTTTGCCGAAAATCAAAATCGAAATCGTGTTGTCTGACGACATGGTGGATCGCGCCGTTGAAGCCATTGTTCAGGCAGCCAATACCGGCAAAGTGGGCGACGGTAAAGTATTTGTTTCACCGGTGGAACAAGTGATCCGTATTCGCACCGGTGAAACCGGTGAAGCGGCGGTTTGATACCAAAACTTTTTGGGGGTTAAAAATCATGAAAAATATGATGAAATTGCTTTCGGCAACTGGGGGGTTACTGCCTGCCGCCGCTTTCGCCGAAGGAGTCGCCGATTGGTGGCAGCCATTGTCTGCCATTGACTCGGGGGACACCGCTTGGGTAATGACTTCCGCCGTTTTGGTATTGTTTATGACCATTCCCGGCATTGCCTTGTTTTACGGCGGTATGGATCGTAAGAAAAATGTGCTCGGCACCATGATGCACAGTTTTTCAATTGCCGCTTTGGTCAGTGTATTGTGGATGATCGTCGGCTACTCACTGGCATTTACGCCGGGCAACGCTTTTATCGGCGGCTTAGACCGTTTCTTTTTGAGCGGCATGGGTTTGGATTTGGCAAAAGAAGTCGGCACAATCGCGCCGAATGCGGGTTCTGTTCCCGAAAGCGTGTTTATGTTCTTCCAAATGACTTTTGCCGTGATTTCCACTGCCATTGTTACCGGTGCATTTGCCGGTCGCATGAAATTTTCTGCCATGCTGTTGTTTTCCGGTGCATATTCCCTGTTGGTGTATGTACCTGTGGCACACTGGGTATGGGGCGGCGGCTTTATGGCTGCAGGCGGCGTGATGGATTATGCCGGCGGTACGGTTGTGCACATCAATGCCGGTGTTGCCGGTTTGGTGGCGGCTTTGGTGATTGGTCCGCGCTTAGGCTACGGCAAAGAATCGATGGCACCGCACAATATGGCTTTCACCTTAACCGGTGCTGCCATGCTGTGGCTGGGTTGGTTCGGTTTTAACGCAGGTTCTGCCGTTGCCGCCAATGCGTCAGCCGGCATGGCAATGGCAGTTACCCAAATTGCCGCCGCCGTTGCCGCATTAACTTGGATGCTGTGTGAAAAGCTGGCAGGGCACAAACCCTCTGCTTTGGGCTTGGCTTCCGGTGCGGTAGCCGGTTTGGTGGGCATTACGCCTGCTGCCGGTTTTGTCGGTCCGCAAGCGGCTTTGGTTATTGGTATTGTTACCGCAGTCGGCGCGTATCTCGCTTCTGTCGTGCTGAAACGCAGATTGGGTTATGATGATTCTTTCGACGCATTCGGCATTCACGGCTTCGGCGGCATCATCGGTTCAATTTTAACCGGCGCATTGTTCTCCAATATGATTTTTGGCGGCGATGCCGCCATTGGCAGCCAATTGTGGATTCAAATCAAAGACGTCATCATCAGCGTGGTGTACAGCGGCGCGGTCAGCTGGATTATTCTGAAAGCAGTTGGTTTAATTTGCGGCGGCTTGCGTGTGGAACGCGATGAAGAGCGCGAAGGCTTGGATTTGGCTATACACGGCGAACGTGTGGAATAAACATCGCTTGGTAAGATAAAACCCCTTTGCATTGAACTGCACCCCGAAAGTTGGACACCCAACCCAACTTTGAGGTGCAGTTTTTTTTTATTACTCACTCACTTTTTTCAGGAAGCCTTACCCATGAAACTCGAATACATGATTCCCGAACTTCTGGAAGCTAATAATGTTTTGGCTGTCTGAAGCATATCCTGTAGTGATTGTGGAACTTTAAAATCAGCCCCGAAAAAGAGTATAATTAAGCATCAAATTTAGGATGAAATAAAAATGAATATCGTACTTGCCGATTATGCAGTCAGTGTTACTGACCTAAAACGAAACTTCAGCCACATTGTCAGTGAAGCTGACGGCGCAGTTGCTGTTTTAAACCATAATAAACCCGAAGCCTACTTGCTTTCAGCGCAACGTTACGAAGCCCTTATGGATTATCTGGAAGATTTAGAAGACCTAAAATTGGCTCATGAACGCATGGGCTTACCTGCCAGAAAGGTTAATCTTGAAGACTTATGAACTGGCTTTCATTGAACCTGCGTTGGCTGAATGGAAAAAATTAGACGGCAGTATCCGTACTCAATTTAAAAAGAAGCTGGCTGAACGTCTGACAAATCCACACATACCGTCTGCGGCATTACACGGAATGTCGGATTGCTACAAAATCAAATTAAGAAAAGTAGGTTATCGCTTAATCTATCAAGTTGATGATAATGTTGTCGTGGTTACAGTCATTGCCGTTGGCAAACGTGATAAAAACAAGGCTTACACGCAAGCGGATAAACGCTTAATTGAGTAGAGAAAAAACACGCCAAATGAACTGCACCCCGAAAGTTGGACACCGCAACCCAACTTTGAGGTGCGGTTTGCATGTGCAAAGGATTTTTCTTTTCCGTTCGGGCGGATAGGCAAAATTGTCCAAGATTGCCTATCACAGGCTACCTGAAAGAATATCAATCATTCATCAGATTTGGCGTTGAAGCCATATACACTGTTAAACAGCTTGCCACACCGCACACTTTCAGCGGATAGGCTACATCAATGTATGGGATTATTCAGCAGAATTATCAGCATCACGGGCTTGTTAATCACGCATTTCTGCGTAAATTTTCTTCATTTCCTCAATTTTGGTGCGGCTGGGTTTGCGGCGGATTGAGCTGTACCCTTCCAACTTTCCTTGCCGTACATTGGGCAGAACGGTGGCATATACCCAATAATAAGCACCATTTTTAGTGAGATTTTTCACATAACCCGTCCAGCGTTTGCCGCTTTGAACCGTTGCCCATAAATCGGCAAATGCTGCTTTTGGCATGTCGGGATGACGCAAAATACAATGCGGCGTACCAATTAATTCATCACGAGTCCAGCCGCTGATGGTAACGAATGCTTCATTGGCATGGGTAATAATGCCGTTTACATCAGTGCGCGATACAATCAGATGACCGTCGGGCCAAGCCAATTCTTCATCAATGGTGTAAACAGTGCGCGTTTCACCGCTCCAGTAATGCAGTTCATGCGCAACAGCATCTGCGGCGGGTTTGGGTTGAGTGGGCAGAATAATATTTGACATATATCATTTAATTGATAATAAACCGATTATTCTATCAAATCTGCAATGTATTGCCTATCTTTCTGCAACCGTCTTTTCATTTCAACACCGAATTCAACCATTCAGACAGCTTGTTTGACAACATCGGTCTTTACTTTTTTGGTGTGTATCTTAGGCAATAAAAAATGCATTACCAAACCGTGCGGCTGACGGTTTTCGGCAAAAATTTTACCGTTGTGTTTTTCAATAATGTGTTTTGTCAGTGCCAGCCCCAAGCCGGTGCCGGGTTTATTGGCACTGCTGTCTGCACGGTAAAATGTGGCAAAAATATGCGGCAATTGCCCGGGTGGCACACCGGGACCATCATCGGCAACATCAACCGTCCATTGTTGTTTGTTATTGTTTTTCAAGACAACGCTGATGGTGCTGTGCGACGGGCTGTAAGCAATCGCGTTGCGAATCACATTGTCAAAAGCGCGGTAAAGGTAATTTTCATTGCCGTCAATATAGGCTTCCTGCGTGATTTCACTGTGAAACGCCAATTGCTGATTATTTTTTTGTGCCAATGCCTGATTGTCGTCCACAACTTGCTGCAAAAACGGAATGAGTGCCAAATGCTCTTTATCGGCAAACACATCAATGGTTTCCAAGCGCGACAGGGTGAGCAATTCATCAACCAAGCCGTTCATACGCATAAGCTCGGTTTCCAAACGATTCAAATGCTGCTCCTGTTTTTCCGGCTGCACTTGCACCAAACCCAAAATTGCTTGCATACGTGCCAAGGGCGATCGCATTTCATGCGATACGTGATGCAATAAATGCCGTTCTTTTTCAACCAAATTTTGCAGTTTCCCCGCCATAAGGTCGAATTGTGTGGCAAGTTCTTCCAATTCATCGCGGCGATCAACCAGCCGATGCGCCACCCGCGTTTTTAAATCACCGCTGGCAAGCTGTTTCATGCCTTGAGATAAAATGTGTATCGGGCGGGTGATGTAACTTGCCAAAATATACGCAATCACCAAACCGGCAATCACAACACTCACCAAAAGAATGAGTTCATGCCAAATGGGTGCAAAGGACAGTCCGGGAATCACAAAAAAAGTGGGTACTGACAATGCTTGTTTTTGCTGCCAATTGCGCAGAAAAAAAAGATATTCCTCACCCAAGCGGCTATACCCAATTTGAACCAGTGGCGAATCGGGGTTTACGAGTGCATATTCTCGGGCTTCCTGAATATTTTGTTTGCTAACGGGTCTATTCAAAAGATCAACACCGTTATCACCCACAACCACATACAGGCTATCGCCGCCTGCCGTATCGCTCCATTCATTCAAGCGATCCACAACACCGGTATCACCACGCAGATAAAATGCGGAAACGGCACTGCGCAGCAACTCCGTTTCAAATTCACGTTGTTGTTTGAATTGACTTTCCGCCAGTATGTTTTGCACCAGCCAAAAAGAAAAGCAAACCACAAAAATGGCGCAAATAATCACGGCGCAAAAAGTGGTGAAGATGCGTTGGAAAAGTTTCATGATACGGAAATAGGGCTAAACAGCAATTACAAGGAAACGACACACCAATGCAACAAGCTCATTAAGACACTGAGCGATAAACAATTGGGTGCCGTGTGTTCGCACCCTGCCACGCAATAATGGCGTGGACGACCACTGATATTTTGGCTGCATCAGCATAAATTTACGGACATCATCAACAATCGTTAATGCGATTGGAACGAGCAATTTCTGAGCGGCATCAATTCGAGAAATCAGTCAAGACGAAATCGGATTTATTCTTTAACAAACAAATATCCCAGCCCGCGCACGGTTTGAATCAACCGAGGATCGCCCAATTTATGGCGGATACTGGAAATATGCACATCAATACTGCGATCAAATTTCGCCAGCTTGCGATCCAGCGCATCTTCCGACAGACTTTCTTTGCTCACCACTTGTCCTGCGTGGCGAATCAGCACTTCCAGTAAATTGAATTCGGTGCTGGTTAATTCCAAAATTTCATTGTTTAAAGTGGCTTGACGCTTGGCGGGAAACAAAGTAACACCGCTGGCTGAAATACTGCCCACCGCACTGCCTGAATTGATGGGCTGCTGCACGCGGCGCAAAATGGCGTTAATGCGCGCCTGCAATTCACGCGGCTGGCAAGGTTTGGGAACATAATCGTCCGCACCCATTTCCAAGCCGATGATGCGATCGATGTCATCACCTTTGGCAGTGAGCATAATCACAGGAATTCTGCTGGTCATGCGCACTTCTTTCAGGACATCTAAGCCATTTTTCCTGGGCATCATGGAATCCAAAACCACCACGTCATAATGACCCGATAAAATTTCATGGACCCCTGATTCTCCGTCCCCGACACTGCTGACATCTAAGCCGCTTGAGCGCAGATATTCCGTTAATAATTCAGTAAGCTCTTGATCATCATCAACCAATAAAACACGATTCATGGCTATTCCTCAAAAGGAGTAATTGAAGATGGTTAATAATTCCCCCAGTCCTAACACAATCCGAATACATTATTTTCATGTACCTGAGTTTATGATCGGTTTTACATTGTGGCACAAATTAACCTAAAAACAACTTGATTTTATGCAAAATAAAGTCAAGTTGTCTGAAAATACATTGATACAGAAAACCGCTCATTTTGCGGGTATAACATTAACAATCTATTCTAAAATACACCAGCCGTCAAAAAAAATCTGCTGATACAATGCTTCAGGCAGCCTGAAATTCACAATATTTACCCAAAACGAGCAGCGGCAAACCGTACGGTAATCTGAATTTTACAACCGCATATCATTTCAAAGACAGCTTGCCGCAAATTCACGCCAAACAATTTAAGCAAGTGCGCCTCACCAACGCAATGCCGGATTCCGTGTAATCACTTCTTTAAACTGCGCTTGAATTCGTGCCAGAGCCGCTTCACTATCGGCTTCAAAGCGCAACACCAATACCGGCGTGGTGTTGGAAGCGCGCATTAAACCGAAACCATCGGCAAACTCCACGCGCAAGCCATCAATGGTGATTCGGCTTTGTTCACCTACAAAGCGGGCTTGCTTCGCCAATTCTTCAATCACGACATGCCCCGATAAACCCTCGGGCACATCAATATTGATTTCGGGCGTGGAAACGCTGTTGGGCAGCGCATTTAATACATCTGACGGCACATCGGCGGCAGACAAAATTTCCAAGAGCCGCGCGCCCGCATACAAACCGTCGTCAAAGCCAAACCAGCGTTCTTTAAAAAACACATGCCCGCTCATTTCACCCGCCAGCAATGCACCATGCTGTTTGATCGCGGCTTTGATAAAACTGTGTCCGGTTTTACTCATCAAAGGTTTGCCGCCATGCTGTTCAATCCACGGTGTCAGCAGACGCGTGGATTTTACATCAAAAATCACCGTCGTCCCCGCATTGCGGCTGAGTACATCGGCGGCGAACAACATCAATTGGCGGTCGGGATAAATAATTTGTCCGTCTTTGGTAACCACGCCCAAGCGGTCGCCGTCGCCGTCAAATGCCAAACCGATTTCCGCATCACTTTTGCGCAAGGCTTGAATCAAATCCTGTAAATTAGCGGCTTTGGCGGGGTCAGGGTGGTGATTTGGAAAGTGTCCGTCCACATCACAGAATAATTCGGTTACTTCACAGCCCAAAGCACGGTATAAATCACCGGCAAACGCACCCGCCACGCCATTACCCGCATCAACGGCAATTTTCATCGGGCGTTTGAGTTTAATATGATCGGCAATGTGTTTGATGTATTCGTCAGCAATATTTAATTTGGAAACGGCAGCAGGCACAGCGGCTTTGAGCAGCAAATCACCAGCTTCAATGCGTTTGTACAAGGCTTGAATATCATCACCTGCCAAGGTGTCGTGCGCCAGCATCATTTTAAAGCCGTTGTATTCCGGCGGATTGTGGCTGCCGGTAATCATCACGCCGCTGCCGCCGCAATGCTGTATGGCAGCAAAATACAGCATCGGCGTGGCAACCATGCCCGCATCGGCTGCCTGAATGCCGCTGTCGGTGATGCCGCTGATTAAGGCTTCTGCCAGCTGCGGACCGGATAACCGCCCGTCACGCCCGACAGCAATCACCGATGCACCGCGCTGTGCCGCTTCAGCAGCCAAGGCTCGCCCGATTTGGTAGGCGGTATCAACGGTGAGGGTTTTACCGACAACGCCGCGAATGTCGTAGGCTTTGAAAATACTTGAGTCTATGGTTGATGCCTTCATTTTTTTCTCTGTTTTGTGGTGCTGGATATGGCGATTTCGCACAGTCAATAGCAATTTCAGAGGTAAGGTGGTTGTTTGGTTCGACACTTTTCTCATCAAAGGAAAATGAATAATGAACGACAAACACCTGCCCAAGACAGAACGATACCAGATTTACAGCCTTTTGAAAGCAGGATTATCACAAAACCAAATCACTTGCCAATCAAATCACCGTGTTTCTGCCATTTGCCGTGAGTTGACGCATTATCAAAGGTAACGAAACTGCTGCTCAAAACAGGTTCATCAGGTGCATCAACAGCATCAGCAACAGCTGTTCCAAAAAGCACGAAAAAGACAC
This sequence comes from Stenoxybacter acetivorans DSM 19021, assembly GCF_000745895.1. Taxonomy (GTDB): domain Bacteria; phylum Pseudomonadota; class Gammaproteobacteria; order Burkholderiales; family Neisseriaceae; genus Stenoxybacter; species Stenoxybacter acetivorans. Next base: position 39,273 of record NZ_KN050771.1, read on the forward strand.
CCTAAGTAATTGATTGGGTTGAATGCTTGATTACCCAACAACCGAGCTTTCCTCAGGTGGTCTGCTATTTGGCTTTACACAAACAAACCAAGCCACATCATAAGACTGCTTACCAATGGCTCTATACGGATAAATTTTATCTATTTGTATTTTCAATTATCTTTATCATGCTCTTCTTTTGGTTTTGTATTAATCTTTGTCATGATAAAGCCAAATAATATAACGATAAAATACAGAATAAATTCAAAATTAATATTTGAAGCTGATTCAAACATTGATGAAAAAATAATAGCGAAAACCGGAAAAATTAAAAATACAAAAGAAATAACAATCGGGCTTATCTTCTTCAGCAATTCAAAATAAGCAATAAAACCAATCACTGAGGCAAAAATACCCAAATAGACAGTAGCGAGAATTGATTTAGTGCTTATCTGATTAATATTTATCGATTCAAAAAATAAACTGGTTACCAACAACCCAATCCCAGCCAGCCCCAAAGGAATGGTATTCATTGCGATGGAGCTGACGCTTGCACCTGATTTTTTAACATAAACATAATAACCTGCGTGCATAATGGCTGCTGCAAATAAGGCAATGATGCCGATAATATTTTGAAACCCCAATTCTTTGTGTTGAATCTTAATAATAAAATAAAACCCAATCAATCCTATTAAAATTCCCATAACCTGAAAAATATTAATCTTTTCTTTTAAAAGAAAATGAGAAAATATTAAAATCAATATTGGCATGGTACTGAAAATAAGTGCGGCAAGCCCTGAGGTTAAATACAGTTCACCATAATTAATCAGCGCATAAGGGAGAGAATAATAAAAAACAGTTGCGATGCAATAAAATCGTATTTCTTCAGGCTTGGGGAAAATTTTGGTATGGGTTATTTTGGCTAAAAACAGAAAGGCGGGAAATGCCACAATAAATCGTAAGGCAGAAGATAAAATGGGCGGAATACTTTCTACGCTGAATTTGATTGTTATCCATGTTGTTCCCCATGCCAGACAAACAATCAAAAAAAGGAAAGCTATTTTGAATTTATCAATGTTTATCATCAGTCTTCTCTATTACCATGATAATTATTCCGGAAATTATGCCGATAGCAAACAATTCAGGCAGCCTGTGTTTAAATCAGGCTGCCTGAATACATTTACTTTTGACGGTTTCGGCGGATATTCTGCACAAATTCACCGCAACTTTTCACCGCTTCGGTAGCCACCGGATTGATGCTTGCCGACATTTGACCGCTGTGCCACAAATAATCATAAATTTCAAAGGTGAGTGGGACATTGGCTTCTTGTAATTTGTTTGCCAGCCGCTCAATTTGCGGCAATAAAATTTCTTCACGCCCCACTTGTAGCAATATCGGCGGCAAACCCGCTAAATCGGCATAAATCGGCGCAAATTCAGGATTGCGGTCTTCCGCTTCACCGCGATATGCCTGCGCACTCATGATGCCCCATAAAGGATTGATTACAGGATCAAACCGCCACGTCAAGCGGGTATCCATCGGTTCTACCCACGGCGACAGCAGAATTAAAGCAGCAGGCTGTTTTTGCTGTATTTGCAAACGTTTGGCAGCCGCCAGTGCCAAATTGCCGCCTGCGGAATCGCCTGCCAAAATCAGTTTACCCGCATCAATATTTAATGTTTGTAGTAATGACAACACCACCGCTTCCACATCATCTAACGCGGCGGGAAACGGGTGTTCGGGGGCAAGCCGATAATCAACACTGTAAATCGGCATTTGGCTTACCTTTGCCAAATGGCGGCACATCGGACGGTGGCTGGTAATCGAACCCGTTGTAAATCCGCCGCCGTGAAAAAAAGCAATCACCCCATCGTTTTGGCTGTTATCCGCATTAAAACAGCACACATCGCGGCCGGCAAAAGAATATTCGGTTTCCGATACACCATCGGGCAATAAAAACGGTATGTGGCCAACGCTGTCTGCAACCGTGCGCTGCCACAGCAATGGTATCGCAGGATGATAAATGTGGTGATTGGTCAAGCCAACACTGTATTTGCAACACTGCTGCCATAATTTTTGCAACATTTGCATTTTCCTTATAATGAGTAAAAATCCAAACAACGGCTGCCTGAATTTTTACAGTGTTCGAGCGTGGTTAAATAGAATGGCTGAGGAATAATTGTATAATCACTTCGTTAAAAACCACTTAAAAAACCACCATGCAGCCACTCTTATTTCCTTTGGATTTCCACTTTAAAATCTTTACTCCGTCTAATGACTTCAATGTTTTCGATGCACAGAGACAACAAATTGCTTATACACGCCAGCAATTTTTCCGCATCAAAGAGGCAGTGGACGTATTCACCGACAACAGCCGCCGCGAAAAACGCTACACCATTCGTGCCGACCGCATCATTGATTTTAACGCCCGTTACACTATTTTTGACAATAAAAACACGGAGCTGGGGCAAATTCGCCGCCAAGGCATGAAATCGCTATGGCGAACACACTATAGCGTTTATGATACCCAATCACAATTGGTATTGGACATTCAGGAAGCCAATCCTTGGATTGCCGTGTTAAATGGCTTGGTATCGGAAGTGCCCGTTTTGGGCTGGTTAAGCGGTTATTTTCTCAACCCAAAATATGCCTTATTGGATTCACAAGGGCACGAACAATACCGCTTGAAAAAACAGGCTTCTTTCTGGGAACGCCGTTACCGTTTGGAAAAACACAGCAATAAAACCGACATCACCTTGGATAATTTGGCAGCGGTCGCCTGCATGATGCTGGTACTGCAAGAGCGGCGTGACGGATAATCCGATTGATTGACGTTTTACCATAATCGTCATAAATCCATTTCGGGCTGCCTGAAAAACCCAGCCAAAACAATAGCCATTACTTATTTTTAAAACATTTTTTGATTCTTGCTTAATTTGGATACCGCCGAATCAATTCAATATATTTTTTTACTGAGGAAATGCTGTGTTTTGCAGCCGCCATATTTTGGATGGGACATGACAACCAAACAAGGCATTAAAATGTCTGAAAAGGAGTCATGGCAATGGTTTGCAAGTACCAAAAAAGTTCGTCACTTTCTGATGCAAAAATGCGGCAAATTATCAAGTGTTTTTCGCTTGATTTAACTGCCTCTCAAACCGCAAAATTAACCGGAATCAGTCGTCAGTCAATCAATCGAATATACACAAAGATTAGGTTGCGAATTTTCACGTATTGTTTGCAAAATACGCCTTTCAACGGGGAATTAGAAGCTGATGAAAGTTACTTCGGTGCCAAGCGGGTGCGGTGCCGGTGGTAAAACCATTGTGTTCGGCTTACTTAAACGTGATGGCTGCGTTTACACAGAAATTATCCCTGATGTATTGGTGCAGCATGGGCTTTTTGAACGCGCCTCCGGCGTACAGGAAATCGGAGATGAATGGCTGCGCGGCGTTTATTATCGGATCAGTGAGAAAGGTTGGGCTGAAACAAATTACAACACCAGAAAATCGGAAGATCCCTGTCTGAACTATGGAGAAAATGAATTCATCAAAATCAATAACATCAAGAAAATCGACAGCAGTGGTTACGCCGTTACCATACAAACTGGAATATCAGATCCGGACAAAATTGCGGCATGGGCAATGAATGCCGATGTGCAGACCGCTTTCCCTGAAATCAAACGTGCGCTTCAGGGCAAGGAAGAAGTGCTGTATATACAACCCGGCCTGCGTTTGTTTGATTCCATCGTAAAATTTTTTCAGCGTAATTCCTTTACGCTATCAAAACTAGATAGAAATAAAATTGAAGAAAAATTGGCGACAGGAACTTTTTCCTCATTTCACGAACATATCGCCTACTTCAGTCTACCCTGGCCACCATATATTGACAATTATCTGGATAGATCAGAATACAGTGGCGTGATTTTTACCGACCCACCCCCAGAAATAAAACCTTATCAGGCTGCCATCAACAAACCAATCCGGCATTACATGGAACGCCTGGTTGACATTGGTGTTTTGCAAAAAACATTTGAGCAGAATTTACCACTATACCCCAATCATAATAATCCAGCGCGCGCGGATGGCGAAGTCTACCGATTGACGCCTTCCTATCGCGCCCGTATTGACGCTAGTAACAAAGGAGGAGGACGCCTGTATCTGGGTAAGCCTACAACGCAGTTACTTGTTCTTGAAATCAAACCCGAATACTCGCAGATGAACGTCACGGTGTATTATCGCCAACGTCTGCGCTTTGAAAGTCCACCCTCATGGATGAAAGAGCCTTCCTTGCTGCGTGACTGGCCGGAGTTGGCACATAAGCTGGAAGGGATGGTTTGCGACGGCATTGTACATTACAACCGCGATACCGGAACCTTGAGTACAGCTGGTACCTATAGTACTTGCGCGACATTGTATGAAGAGAATGAGGGATAACAATTATCAGTTTTTCGTCAGCAGCCGCCAATGCAGGGACGAAGCTTCGATCCACCCCGCCATACATGGGCATTTGATCTACCGGCATATTAAGTGCCTTCCGCCATCACCGCTCCTTTGATGTCGGATATCAATGCACAGCCACTGAGCGTAATGATTAATAACGCCATTCCGGTAATGCGAACATTGAATGCTTTAGATAGAATTTTCATAAAAATAATTCCTTGCGGATAAATAGTATTTTATTTGAAGCAGCGCATGTATTTTCAGGCTGCCTGAAAAATAGCATGTGTTTCAGACAGTATTTTTGTATGATGATATTGTATTGATGAATACAAGGATAAATTGTGTTTTGCAGCCGCCATATTTTAGACCAACATATTTTATTTGAACGCGAAGCAAGCCAAATTGATGCGTTTACTGAGCAAAATAACACACTGAAAACGCAACAACAAATCTTTGCCGAATACTCAGTAACGCAGCGCACGGCAAAATTATTGGCTTTTGCCGAACGCTTAAACGCAGCCAAACACGATTTGGCGATGCAGATTTGTTTGGAGGTGGGGCGGTGTTTGCGCGAATGCGAAGCCGAATTGGAAAAATCACTGGATTTGATTCGTTATTATGCACGTTTATCACCTGAGTTACTGCAACCGAAAATAATCGCCACTCAAGCGCAGCTCAGCCAAGTACGCTTTGAGCCTTTGGGCGTGGTGCTGGCGGTGATGCCGTGGAACTATCCCGTTTGGCAATTATTGCGTTTTGCCGTACCTGCCTTATGTGCGGGCAATGCCTGTTTGGTCAAACCCGCGCCCACCGTTGCCGGCGTAACACAGGCTCTGTTTGACGCCGTTGGTGATGATTTGCCGTTTCAGGCAGCATGGTTAGCCGATGACGACGTGGAAGCCGCCATTGCGCAAACACACGCGCTGGCATTTACCGGCTCCGACGCAACCGGCCGCCATTTGGCGGCATTGGCGGGCAAGCACCTGAAAAAATGTGTGTTGGAACTGGGCGGCAGCAATGCGTTTATCGTTCTGGACGATGCCGACATTGAAGAAGCGGCAAAAGATGCTTGCTATTCACGGTTTCGCGATGCGGGGCAATCATGCAATGCCGCCAAACGTTTGATTGTTACCGATGCGGTTGCCGATGCCTTTATTGCGTGCTTTTTAACCCATTGCCGCCGCTTGAAAACCGGCGCGCCGTGGCTGCCTGAAACCACGCTTGCGCCCTTGCACCGTGCCGATTTGCGTGATCGTGTGCATGAACAAGTATGCGATGCGCTTGCTCACGGCGCGGTGTGTTTGCTCGGCGGTGAAATGCCTGAAGGTGCAGGCTATTTTTACCCCGCCACCGTGCTGGACCACATCAATCCGCAATGCCGCATGTATGACGAAGAAGTATTCGGTCCTGCCGTCGGCATCTTGCGTGCCCGCAACGCCGAACACGCAATTGCACTGGCAAACGACAATCCTTTCGGCTTGGGTGCATCAATTTACAGCCGCAGCACAGACATGGCATGGCATTGGGCAAAACAGCTGCAAACAGGCAGCGTATTCATCAACCGCCACACCAGCAGTGATTTGAGGCTGCCGTTTGGCGGTGTCAAAGATTCCGGATTTGGGCGGGAATTATCGGAATTTGGTTTATATGAATTTGTAAACGTGAAAAGCTATTGGCAAAAATAAGGCTGCCTGAAACTTTTCAGGCAGCCTTACAAAAACAAAACCGCTTTGTTAATCAATAACAAAGCGGTTTGTGTTGTGTTGGTCGGAGTGAAAGGATTCGAACCTTCGACCCCCTCGTCCCGAACGAGGTGCGCTACCGGGCTGCGCTACACTCCGAAAGACGGGCATTATAATGACTTGATTTTGGTTTGGCAATGCCAACCAAATAAAACACATTGAAAACAGCGGTTAAAATCGGGTACAGCATTCTCAGTCCAATTGAAGCAACACGCGGCAAGGTGAAAACAGGCTGCTAAAGCAATACCAAAAATGCCTTGCAAAAAGCCTTTTTAAAGCAAAAAAATAAATACAGCCAAACAATTCGGTTTTTCAAAATAATTAATCAAATAAACCATTCAGTTGAAATAATTCCCATGCACAATTTGCACAGCGCATCAATATCATTAAGCCTTAATAACCTGTAATGGCTTTTACCTATGCCCATTCAAGCGTATCTTGATGCTTTTATGCTTATGAAAGGTACATTATTCATGCCCAAAACCATTTTTTTGGCAATTCTGGCAGCAAAACCTGTCGGCGTACGCATAAAAAAACACCACAGCATCATATTTCTTTTGCCAAGCATCCGAATATTACCCATCTTGCTGAAATCCGATCTCATCTAAACAAAGAGCAGGTCATGATTCTCTCTGCAAAAACAATAGTGTATTTATAAATAAATATAAAATATCATAATTATAGATATTTTTTATCACAAGAACCATGCAAGTTCACTTAGTCGCTATTATAGTAACTATCGTGATAATGTTAGTTAAAGTTATTTAATTTATTATCACAGCCATGCTTACAGATCATTACTGTGCCCTGCGCTCAATCTCTTGCGCAAAGGGCAAAATAATTGACGATTGTTTTGAGATTAATTTTTAGACAGCCTGAGGTATATATTTCATGAGCAACAACCTTTTTCGGAAAAAAAATGTAGCGGAAATTGCCCGTTATGAAACGCCGCTGAAGCGAGGACTGACAACCAAAGACTTGGTTTTCTTGGGTATTGGCGCAATTATCGGCACAGGTATTTTTGTATTAACCGGCAAAGGTGCGCTGACAGCAGGACCTGCATTGTCCTTGTCATTTTTACTGGCGGCGATTTGCTGCGGTTTTGCCGGTTTATGCTATGCCGAATTTGCGTCTATGGTGCCTATTTCCGGCTCTGCTTATTCGTATGCCTATGTTTCTTTTGGTGAGCTGATTGCCTTTATGATGGGCTGGGATTTGATTTTGGAATATGGGCTGGCGGTGTCAACCGTTGCGGTGGGCTGGTCGGGATATTTCCAAAGTATTCTTGCCAGCGTGGGTATTCATTTACCCGATGCGCTGCGGGCAGCCGCAGGAACGATACCGGGTACACACACCGTTTTTGATTTGTTTGCTGCTTTAATTGTATTGGTATTAACATTCTTTTTGTCCATTGGTATTAACCAAACCAAACGGGTGAATGATGTGATGGTTATCATCAAATTGGCGGTGGTGATTACCTTTATTGTGGCGACAGTATGGTTTATTAACCCATCTAATTGGTAGCCGTTCACCCCGTTTGGCTGGTATTCCTTCAATAATGGGTTGGCGGCAGGGGTGATTCCGGCGGCTTCCATTGTGTTCTTCGCCTTTATCGGTTTTGATGCCGTCTCTGCCAGCGCGGAAGAAGCGGTTAATCCCAGTAAATCATTACCGCGCGGGATTATGGGTTCTTTGTTGCTGGCAACCATTTTGTACATTGCCATGACATTAATCATGACCGGTGTTGTGCCTTATACCGTGTATGAACGTTATCTCACCGCACCGGTAATGGCTGTTATTGAAGCAACCGAACAAACTTGGCTGGGTATATTGGTGAGCTTGGGCGCTATTTTGGGCATTACCACTGTGATTTTGGTGATGCTGTATGGCCAAACCCGCGTCAGCTACGCCATGAGCCGCGATGGCTTATTCCCGAGCTTTTTGGGTAAAGTTCATTCAACTTACCGCACACCGTTTTTGGGTACATGGTTTTTTGGTGTCTTGGCATCTTTAGCCGCCGGTTTTGTTAATATCAATATCTTGGCGGAAATGGTGAATATCGGCACATTGGCGGCATTTGTATTGGTATCCGCAGGGGTCATTTGGATGCGTTACAAACAACCCAATGTACCGCGCGGTTTTAAAACGCCTTGGGTGCCGATTACACCGATTATTTCCATTCTGTTTTGCCTGACATTGATTGCGGGTTTGAATTGGGATACTTGGCTGCGGTTTTTGGTGTGGCTGGTGATTGGTTTGGTCGTGTTCTTTACCTACAGCCGCAAACATTCTCACTTACATCAAAAATAAAAAATCTTAAACCCCGTCCCAAAGGGCAGGGTTTCGGGCGGCGCGTGGCTTGGGTACGGTGAAAGCTGCGCCCAAACGCCGAATTACGCCGATCTGAAGATTCCTTCCTTAAAAAGCAAATAAAAAGCCAAACCGAACAAATCATTCGGTTTGGCTTTTTTCAGGCAACCTGATTACTGTGCCGCCGTCTCATTCGCTGCGGTTTGCGTTTCTTCATTCAAACCACCGCCCAAGGCTTTGTATAAATCCGCACGGTTTTGCAGCAGCATCTGTTGGGTTTGCAGCAAAGCCTGTTGTGCGGAATAGCTGTCGCGCTCGGCGTCTAATAATTCCAATGAGCTGGAAATACCGTGGTCATACCGCATTTTCACCAAACGATAGCGATTCAATTGCGCTTGGGTGCTTTTTTGCTGAGCTTGGTATTGCTGCCGCAGTGCCGAACGGGCAACCAAAGCATCGGCAACATCACGGAAAGCCGCCTGAACCGTTTTTTCGTATTGGGCAACGGCGATGTTTTTGCGCACCTCTGCCAAATCCAGATTGGCTTTGTTTTGTCCCCACGTGAAAATCGGCAGGGTGATTTGCGGCATGAAACTCCATGTGCGGTTTACGCCGTCGAACAAACCGTTTAATTCAGTGCTACCGCTGCCGATGCTGCCAATCAGGTTAATGCGCGGGAAAAATGCCGCGCGCGCCGCGCCGATGTCGGCGTTGGCAGATTTAAGTGCAAACTCGGCTTCGCGCACATCGGGGCGGCGGTATAACACGTCTGAAGGCAAGCCCACAGGCAGTTCAACGTGGGCAAATTGTTGGTTCAGCGGCAATGCCGGCGGTAAACCCGCAGGTATCGGTTGACCAATCAGCAATGCCATCGCATTTTGCGCCTGATCACGCGCTTGCTGTGCCGAGGCATAACCGGCGCGGGCGGTTTCGATTTGGGTTTCAGCAATGTTCACGTCAATGGCAGAAATCACGCCTGCTTTGTATGACAAATCCGTTAAACGTTTGCTTTCTTCACGCGATTGTAAAACGCGCTGTGCCAAATCCATGCTTTCCTGCGCCACCCGCTCGGCAAAATAGGCGTCTGCCACAGAGGCAATCAAGCTTATTTGTGCGGCATCGCGGTTTTGAATTTGCCCGAAATACCGATTTAACGCGCTTTTCGATAAGCTGTTTACGCGCCCGAACAAATCCAGCTCAAACGCAGTAACGCCGAAGCCAACATTATAAGCCTCGCTGACAAAACTCACTTGCTGACCTTGCGCATCCACGCGGGAGCTTAAGTCTTGTGCCGTGCGCCCTTTCTGCGCACTGCCGGTTACGCCCAATGCCGGCAATTGATTGGCACGGGCAATCGCATATTGCGCGCGGACAGCTTCAACATTTAAGGCAGCCACGCGTAAATCGCGGTTGTTTTGCAGTGCCAAAGCCATCAGGCTTCTCAAGCGTTCATCGGCAAAATAGTCTTGCCAGCCCAAGTGATCCGCCAAGATATTTCCTTGATTTCGGCTACCTGAAACAGCAGGGAAATGGTTGGCCAGTTCAACGGTGGGCTGCTGATAATTCGGCGCCATGGAACAAGCAGACAACACCGCCGCTGCCACAACAGACAACAGCATTTTATTTTTAATCATTATTCGTCCTTTTTCTTGGCGTAGCGTTGACTCGCCTCATGCAAGGCACGGCGTTCTTCATCAGTCAATGAGGATTCCGCCTCTTGCAAATACTGTTTACCCAATTCGCGCGTCATGCCCGCTTCAGCGGCATGTTTGGCAAAACGTTCATTTTGCCGTTTGGTGTGGTGGAAGAAGCTGCGCACGGCGGTATAGAACATCGGCACGAAAAATACCGATAAAAATGTACCGATCAACATGCCCCAAAACACGCTCGTACCAATGGCGCGCTGGCTGGCAGAAGATGCGCCTGATGCAAAATACAGCGGCACCACGCCAATAATAAATGCCAGGGAAGTCATTAAAATCGGACGAAACCGCAAATGCGCCGCCGCCAAAGCCGCTTCAAAGGCATTGTATCCTTCCGCTTGCAGGTCTTTGGCAAATTCCACAATCAAAATGGAATTTTTTGCGCTCAAACCAATCACCGTGATCAAGCCCACTTGGAAATACACGTCATTTAACAAGCCGCGTCCCCAGACGCCCAATACCGCACCCAAAAAGCCCAAAGGAACAACCAACAATACGGCAACCGGAATTGTCCAGCTTTCATACAACGCCGCCAAGCACAGGAAAACCGCCAAAATGGAAAACGCATACAAGATAATGGTTTGCGAACCGGATTCTTGTTCTTCACGCGATTGTCCCGTCCATTCAAAGCCAAAGCCATCAGGTAATTTTTCTGCTAATTTTGCCATTTCCGCCATCGCATCACCCGAGCTGTAACCCGGTGCGGCATTGCCGGTAATCGCCATTGCCGAGTAGCCATTGTAGCGCGTGGTTTGCATCGGTCCGGTTACCCAGCTGGTTTTCACCATGCTGGATAATGGAACGGCTTGCCCCAATTGATTGTTCACCGTTAATCGCAATATGTCTTCAGGCTGCATACGCGTGCTGACATCGCCCTGCACCACCACACGCTGTAAACGGCCTTTATTCGGGAAATCGTTTACATAGTTTGAACCCAAGGCAGTGGACAACACCGAACCAATCGCGGTGAAACTAACGCCTTGTGCGGCGGCGGCTTCGCGGTCAATGTCAATACGCAATTGCGGCGCATCTTCCATGCCGTCGGGGCGAACATCTGTGAGCACCTTGCTTTGCCTTGCCATGCCCAGCAATTGATTGCGCGCCGCCAGTAAAGCATCGTGTCCTTTATCGCCGCGGTCTTGCAAGCGGAAATTAAAGCCGGAGCTGCTGCCCAATTCAGGAATGGCGGGCAGCGTTAATGCAAAAATAGTACCGTCTCGGTTCATGCCCATCATCGCGCCGGTAATCCGATGAGCAAGAGAATCTGCATCAGAACCGGCGGCGGTGCGTTCAGACCAATCTTTCAAAGGAACGAAGCTCATGCCCATGTTTTGACCTTGACCGCTGAAACTGAATCCCACCACCGTTATCACATCTTGTACTTCAGGCTGCTTCAACACAAAATTTTCATAGGTTTTAACGGTTTCCAGGGTACGCGCCTGCGTTGCGCCCGGCGGCAATTGAATAACCGCCAGCACCACACCTTGGTCTTCAGCGGGTAAAAACGAAGTGGGCAAACGCAGCAGCACAAACAAACCCACACTCATCAATATCAAATAAATCACCAGCATTCTGCCGCCGCGCCGCAATAATTTGGCAACACCGGTTTCATAACGTTTACTGCCTTTGTGAAACACGCGGTTAAACCAGCCGAAAAAACCTGTTTTTTCATGATGATTTTTATCAACCGGTTTCAAAAGTGTGGCACACAAAGCGGGTGTGAGCGACAACGCCATAAATGCCGAGAAGAAAATTGACACCGCCATCACCACCGAAAATTGGCGGTAAATATTGCCGGTAGATCCCGAAAAAAACGCCATCGGGATAAATACCGAAATCAATACCACGGTAATCCCAACAACCGCACTTGAAATTTGGCTCATGGCTTTGCGCGTGGCTTCCAGCGGCGGCAGGCGTTCTTCTGCCATGATGCGCTCAACGTTTTCCACCACCACAATCGCATCGTCCACAACGATACCAATCACCAGCACCATCGCAAACATGGTTAATACATTAATGGACATGCCCACGGCGTAAACCACTGCCAATGCGCCCAATAAAGCAATCGGCACAACAATGGTCGGAATAATGGTGTAACGGAAATTTTGCAAAAACAGCAGCATCACCAAAAACACCAGCGCAATGGCTTCCAGTAAGGTATGCACCACTTTTTCAATCGACAAGCCCACGAATTTGGAACTGTCATACGGAATAGCCCAACGCACGCCCGCCGGAAAGAATTTTTGCAATTCGGTTAGTTTGGCATTCACCAATTTTGATGCGGCAATCGCGTTGCCGTCGGTGGACAAAGACACACCCATACCCACTACCGGTTTGCCGTTCAGCCGTGCCGATGCGGCATACGACTGCGCACCCAATTCCACCCGCGCCACATCTTTCAAATACACCATCGAACCGTCGGTTGAGGCACGCAAAACAATGTTTTCAAACTCTTCCGTTGTTTGGAGCTGGCCGGGTGCAATCACTTTTGCCGAAATGGTTTGACCTTGGCTGTTGGGCAAATCACCGATACTGCCGGCGGAAATCTGCATGTTCTGCGCCATAATGGCATTATTGACATCTGCCGCCGTTAAATTCAAACCGCGCAATTTTTCCGTATCCAGCCACACGCGCATGGCGCGTTCCGAACCAAACAAATTCACGCCGCCGATGCCGTCCAAACGCTGCAATTCCGGCACTACATTCCGCGCCACATAGTCGCTGATTTCACGGGTATTCGCATTGGGATCATCAGAAGTAAACATCGCCACCAGCAAAAAGTTGGAACGCGATTTTTCGACTTCCACGCCCAATTGCCTCACCATAGCGGGCAAACGCGACTCTGCTCTTGCCAATTGATTTTGCACGTCCATTTGGGCAATATCGGAATCCGTGCCGGTTTTGAACGTTAAAGTCAATGAACCCGTGCCGTTGGATAAGGCTTTGGATTCCATGTACTCCAAGTTTTCCACCCCGTTCATTTCACGCTCAATCAAAGACAACACGCTGTCTTCAATGGTTTGTGCATCTGCACCCGGGTAAGTTACTTGCAAAGTAATGGTGGGCGGCGCAACCGTTGGGTATTGCGACACAGGCAGCTGCGTGATGGAAACCACCCCCGCAATCATAATAAACATCGCCACCACCCAAGCGAAAATCGGGCGGTCAATAAAAAACTTAGCCATGTGATCCCCTTATTCGGCTGAGGCTGCCGAAGCAGGCTGTTCTTGGGCTGCCTGAATCGGCGCGGCGGCTTTATCAGCGGGATTTTTCCACGGCTCGGGTTTTACTTTTTTTGCACCGGTCATCTGCACCGCTGCCAAACCGTCCATAATCACCTGATCACCCGCGCGCAATCCGCCGGTAACCACCCAATTATTGCCCTGTCCTTGTGCAATCGTAATCGGGCGCGGTGCGAAGCTGCCGTCGGCATTGGCAACCATCAGGGTATCGCCTTGTGAACCGCGCGTAACCGCTTGCTGCGGAATCAGCATGGCATTATCCATTTGTGCCTGCGGAATCAACACGCGCACAAACATGCCCGGCAATAAGATATTGCCGCCATTGGGTACTTCAGCACGTAAGCTCACCTGCCCCGTATTCTCGTTCACCGTCATGTCGGTAAACAGCAAACGCCCTTTTTGCGGGTATTCACTGCCGTCGTCCAACAAAATGGTTACTTCCGCGCCGCCGTCTATTACTTTCAGCTTACCTTCGGCGGCTGCCTGACGAATTTTCATCGCCTGCAAAGCCGTTTGATTCAAATCCACATATAAAGTATCGGTTTGCTGAATCAATGCCAGCTGTGTTGCATCACCTTGCCCCACCAATGCACCTTCAGTGACCAAAGCCTTGCCGATGCGCCCGCTGATGGGCGCATATACATTGGTGTAACCCACATTGATTTGCGCGGTTTTCATGGCGGCGCGGGTTAAACGTTCTTGTGCCACCGCCTGATCAAATTCTTGTTTACTGATGGCGTTTGCCGCCGCCAACGGACGGTAACGCGCCAAATCCGCACTGGCTTTGGCATAATTGGCTTTGGCACTGTCTAAATTGGCAGCATAAAGCGCATCGTCAATTTTGAATAAGGGCTGGCCGGCTTTGACATAGCCGCCCTCGGTAAACAACCGCTTTTGCACCACACCGGCAACTCGGGCGCGGATTTGTGCCTCACGTATCGGCTGCAAACGGCCGCTTAATTCGGACGTGAGCGTTACCGTTTGCGGCTGAGCGATAATCACGCTCACCACAGGTGCTTGCTGCCCTGCTTTGCCTGCCGCATCGTCTTGTTTACCGCCGCAGGCAGCCAAAGCCGCCGCCGTTGCCAATACGGCAATACGCAGCCGCCACGGTTTTGCTTGTGTGTTAAAAGAATACATAAACACCTCGATGTGTTGTTATGGTTTTAAAATGATTGAACTATTTCTGCATGTAAACACAAATTTTAACCAAATACACAAAAGGTACTTTATGCATGGTTTCAGATGTATTTATTTTATAACTGTTTTTAATTTTTTATTCAGAAAAATAACCGTGCCGCCAAAACAAACTGTGTGCAATGCCCAGCGAAACTAAAAAACCCGACAAAATGCCTTTTGGGGTTTACGTGTGTCATGATACATGCAAGAATGTATGCAATCAATTGTTTTGACCATTCCACTCATTTTTTAACACCTCGCCTGAAAACAATCAGGCTGCCTGAAAACCTTTTTGTGCCGCAATATTATGAGAAAAACCAAAGCCGAAGCCCTGCAAACCCGAGAATCCTTGCTTGATGCCGCCTTAGAAGTGTTTTATCAACGCGGCGTGGCACGGGCGAGTCTGCAAGAAATCGCCAAAACCGCCGGCATGACCCGCGGCGCGGTGTATTGGCATTTTAAAAACAAAGAAGACATTTTTGACGCACTGTTTCAGCGGCAATTCAGCGGAACTCGTGAAAAACAACTCAATGAAGACATCATCACAGGAACAACTGATGCTTTGACAACTTTACAACAAACCACCGCCCAAAAATTTAAGCAAATGGCTCATGACCGCGCTTATTATCAATTTTTTCACGTCATACAACTAAACTGCGAATACACCGACGACAACCAAACCATTTCCCGGCTATTGCAAAAATACCGCCGCGAATGGCACGATCACCTGCAAACCGTTTTTCAATTGTGCTTGCAGCAAAAAAGCCTGCCACAGAACACCGACATTACTTTAGCAGCATTGTATTTTCAATCGTTAATGCTGGGCTTAACCGATGTCTGGCTGAGTAATCCACAGCAATTTGATTTAGATGATGCGGCAGAACGTCTGATTGCCGTTGCCATTGACACATTGCGCAGCAGTCCTCATTTTGCCAAAAAACCACCGGCAGAACAGCAAAATGATTCGCCGTTAACAGCATAAAATCGGTGCGCGGATACAGCCATTCTCAATCAAAATACCCGCCTGTAATGATGCCGTGCCATAAAACAAACCAATTTGACCCGGCGGCAATATTTCAGGCAACCTGAAATATTGCTGCTTGCTAAAGTAAATAAAAGCCGCATTATGCGATACACATAACGCGGCTTTTTATGCGGCTGCCTGAAAAGCCAAAGCAACCGCAAGCAATCAAAATCATTCCATTACTTTAGCAGCTTCTTTCAGCAATTCATCAGACAATACAGCACCCTCTTGCTCTGCGTGTTTTTTATTGACATACAAATCCAATTTATTCACACGCGTTGGTGCAATATCACCCGCTTTTTCGCCGTTCAGAATACGCGCCACCACCTTGCCGGTTTCCATGCCCAAATCATGATAATTGATGCCCAAAGCCGCCACCGCACCGCGGGCAACAGAATCCGTATCCGCCGCAATCAAAGGAATTTTGTTTTCCACCGCAACTTTGTACATGGATTCATACGCCGAAACCACGTTGTTGTCCAAAGAGGTATAAATCAAATCCACTTTGCCTTTTAAACTGCGGGTAGCTGTGGGAACATCGGTTGTGCGCTGCGCGGGAACAGAAAACAAATCAATGCCTTGTGCTTTCAACAATTCCTTCAATTGATCCATCACAATGGTGGAATTGATTTCACCCGGGCTGTAAACATAGCCCACGTTTTTTAAGGTTGGCACTACTTTTTTCATCAAATCAATCTGCGGCTGCAAGGGCAATTCATCGGAAATGCCGGTTACATTGGTGCCGGACGGCTCCCAGCTACTCACCAATTTTGCCGCCACCGGGTCGGTAATCGCCGAAAATACCACCGGAATATTTTTGGTTGCCGCCACCACGGATTGTGCGGAAGGCGTGGCAATCGCCACAATCACATCGGGATTGTCGCCGACAAATTTTTTGGCAATTTGCCCCGCAGTTGCCGTGTTGCCTTGTGCGCTTTGAAAGTCGATTTGCAGGTTTTCGCCTTCTTTAAAGCCTTCTGCCGCCAATTCATCAATCACGCCTTGGCGCACAGCATCTAATGCCGGATGCTCCACAATGGCGGTAATCGCTACTTTTTTCATGACAGCAGGCGCAGCAACAGGCGCACTGCTTGCACCGGAGGCGGCGGGTGTGCTGCTTTCTTGTCCTGCCGGGGAACACGCCGCCAAAATGGCAGACATTGCGCCGAGGGTAAATACTGACTTAAGACTTGAGTTCATGCTGTGTGTCCTCTTTAAGAGTGAAATACGGTTGGCAAAATCAGTTTGACTACAATTTTATTGCACCCCCCCAATTAAATATTATGTCAGATTGTGAGGCGATTTTTGCGTCAGGTCAGGTGCGAAGAAGGAAAATAGGCGTCTATTTGACCGATTTGCAACGACGCATGACGCAAAAACGCAATATTTAATTTGGGGTGCAATATGTTTATAGTACAAAAAACTTTTCAGGCAGCCTGAGACAAGTAAACCACAGCACAGTAAACTACTGTGCCGTCTTGCCTGATCCGGTTAAATCATCAATTTGCTGATGCTGCGATGCCATTTTTTGCTGCGCTTCATTCAGCTGTTTTTCCATTTGTTGTTTTTGCCGCACAGCTCTTTGAGCGGAATCTGCTTCCATTTTAGCCACGCCCGCCGAAGTCGCGGCGGTTTCCACGCCGCAAGCAGATAAAAACAGCAAAGCCGCAAATACACCCACCGTTTTGGTTGCCTGAACCAGAATATTCATCATGATGCAATCTCTTTAAAAAGTAATAAAACCAAGCGCATTGTCTGCGCCGTCATTATTCAGCGGTTACTGCAAAACCCTTGGTGTACGCAATTCAAAAGGCGGAATTTCTGCCCAAAAGCGTTCGCCTTTAAAGGTTTCAAACTCATATTTGCCGCTCATTTTTCCCCAAGGCGCGTTTAGGCGAACACCGCTGGTATAGCGAAATGTTCCGCTCGGCTGCAAGGTGGGCTGTTCACCCACCACGCCCACACCGCCCGCGCTTTCGTGTTTGCCCAAAGCATCGGTGATTTCCCAATAGCGATTGCGCAATGTTACCGGTTCACCGTCATTATTGGTGATGCGAATGTGATACGCAAATGCGTAGTAATCGCGGATTAAGTCGCTGTGCTGGGGTAAAAATTCGGTTTCTACTTGAATATCAATGTCCATAATTTAAACCAATATTTTTCTTAAAGTTGTGCTAAAGGCTGCCTGAAAAGCAGACGATTTTGTATATTATCAAGCGAATGCGCCCGAGAACAAGTATAAAACCAATAAACTGAATGCTGCGGCAATCCAATCATCTAACATAATGCCAAAACCGCCGTGAACACGCGCATCAAACCAACGAATCGGCCAAGGTTTCACTGCATCAAAAAAACGAAACAGCAAAAATGCCGCCAACCACCACAGCCAATCAAAAGGAATAAACATTAAGATTAAAAACATGGCAGCGATTTCGTCCCAAACAATGCCGCCATAATCTTGTCTGCCCAGCATTTTCTCGGTATAGCCGCAAATGGGAATACCCACCGCACACAGTAGCAGCGCGATCAACACATTCAGCATAAACGGAAAATGACATTGCCACACCAGCCATGCCAAGGGCAGCGCGGGCAGTGTGCCGAAGGTACCGGGGGCTTTGGGTGCCAGCCCTGTGCCAAAACCAAAGCCCAAAAAACAAATCGGATTTCGGCACAGCCAACGCCAAGTCGGGGTAATCGGTGGTGTATTAAACAAAATGGTCAAATCCTTGTGGCTGAAACGCAATTATTTGTTTTTGCTCATTTTCAAGCATCAATGACGGCTCGGAAACCTTGGAAACCAGTGTACCGATGCGGCAGACAGCCGTTTCACTCAACGCCGCCGCTGCCGACACCGCCGCCCGTTTGGTCGGCGAAGCGGTAAACACCAGCTCATAATCGTCGCCGCCGTTCAAACAAAACCGTTCAAACAATGCCGTGCTGTTTTTTTGCTGCACCATCCATTGCTTCAAAGCAGGCAAAAGCGGTACTTGGGCTGCCTGAATCACCGCACCAAGCTGCGATGCACGCAATAAATGCTGTAAGTCTTGCGCCAAGCCATCGGAAATATCCTGTGCCGCCGAAGCGATATGGAGTAATCGCTGCCCCAAAGCCACGCGCGGTGTCGGGCGCAGCAGGCGATGTTCACATTCGGCAAACAGGTTTTCAGGCAGCCGAACATCGCCCAGCAAATGTGCCAGCGCGGCGGCGGCTGAACCGATTTCTCCCGATACCCACACATCATCGCCCGCTTGTGCACCGCTGCGGCGCAATGCTTGTCCGCTCGGTGTTTCACCCATAATGGTGATGTTAAATACCCAATCGCCGCGCACGGTGTCGCCGCCAATCAAACTCACGCCGTATGCCGCCGCCATTGCAAACAAATCAGCGAAGAAAGCATTTAACCACGCCTCGTCCAAAACAGGCAACGCCATGCTTAAAGTAAACCAGCGCGGCACTGCGCCCATTGCCGCCATATCCGACAAATTCACTGCCAGTACTTTGTGCGCCAAATCCTGCGGCAACACATCGGCAAAAAAATGCCTGCCCGCAAGCAGCATATCACTGCTTACGTGTAAGTCATGCCCTGCTGTCGGCTGAATAATCGCCGCATCATCGCCCACGCCCAATAATACCTGATTGGGATACGATTGCGCCGATAAGTAGCGGCGGATAAATTCAAATTCTTTCACAAAATACCCTGAAATGACACTTCAAATAAAATAATTTGGTCAGTCTCTTAACTGATGTGCCTGTTAACAATATTGACAGCCAATATCGATGTTTTCAGGCAGCCTGAACAATGGCGCACTGCCAACGAAAGAGTGTAACGGAAAAATCGGTATTCAGCAGCTTGCGGCAGTTAAAAAAAGACCCTGCGCAAATGGCAGAGTCTGATGTTATTTGAATAAGGTGTTTACTCAATTTTTTTAAAGTGCTTGCGCCGTTCTTGTTCACTCAAATAACGTTTGCGCAAACGAATGGATTGCGGCGTAATTTCCACCAATTCATCGTCGTCGATAAATTCCACGGCACTTTCCAAAGTGAGCTTAATCGGCGTGGTGAGGCGCACAGCTTCATCTGTGCCGGAAGCGCGGACGTTGGTGAGTTTTTTGCCCTTGAGTGGGTTTACCACCAAATCATTGTCGCGGCTGTGAATACCGATAATCATGCCTTCGTAAATTTTATCACCGGGCGACACAAACATGCGGCCGCGGTCTTCCAAATTCCACAAAGCATAAGCCACCGCTTCGCCGTTTTCCTGAGACACCAAAACGCCGTTGTGGCGGCCGGGCATATCGGGTTTAACCGGCGCGTAATCGTCAAAAACGTGGCTCATCAAACCCACGCCTCGGGTTAAGGTCATGAATTCACCTTGAAAACCAATCAAGCCGCGGGCGGGAATGTGGTATTCCAAACGGGTGCGGCCGTTGCCGTCGCTTTCCATGTTGGTGAGCTCTCCTCGGCGGCGTCCCAATTCTTCCATGACAGCGCCTTGGGTATTGTCTTCCACATCAACCGTGAGGTTTTCATACGGTTCACATTTTTGCCCATTAATGTCGCGATAGACCACGCGCGGCTTACCCACCGCCAACTCATAGCCCTCGCGGCGCATGTTTTCCAGCAAAATGGTTAAATGCAGTTCGCCGCGCCCGGACACACGAAAAACATCTGCATCAGCAGTATCTTCCACGCGCAGCGCAACATTGGTCAGCAATTCTTTTTGTAAACGCTCACGCACTTGGCGGCTGGTAACAAATTTGCCTTCAGTGCCTGCCAAAGGGCTGGTATTCACCATAAAATCCATAGTAAGCGTGGGTTCATCTACGCTGACCATAGGCAAACCTTGCGGGTTGTCTCTGTCGCAAATGGTGATGCCGATGCCGATGTCGTCAATGCCCGAAATAATCACAATGTCGCCGGCGAGTGCTTCTTCCAGCGGGATACGATCCAAGCCTTGAAAACCGAGCAATTGATTGATGCGTCCTTGTGCCACTTGTTTTTCGTGGTTCATTACTGCCACCACTTGACCCGGTTTGATGCGGCCGTTGAGAATACGGCCAACCCCCAAGCGGCCTGTGTAGCTGTCGTAATCCAATTGTGAAATTTGCAGCTGCAAAGAGGCATCGGCACTGCCTGACGGCTCAGGAGTGTATTTTAAAATGGTTTCAAACAGCACGCGCATATCGGTGTTGTCGTCATCTTGTGCGAGTTTGGCATAGCCCGAGAGCGCGGAGGCATACACAATCGGAAAATCCAACTGCGCATCGCTTGCACCCAGTTTATCAAACAATTCAAACGTTTGATCGATTACCCAATCGGCGCGTGCGCTGGGCTTATCAATTTTATTGATGACCACAATCGGTTTTAAACCCAGCCCCAACGCTTTTTTGGTAACAAAACGGGTTTGCGGCATCGGACCTTCCTGCGCGTCCACCAGCAATAATACGCAATCGACCATACCCAATACGCGCTCCACTTCACCGCCGAAATCGGCGTGTCCCGGCGTATCCACGATATTGATGTGGTAACCTTCGTACTCAATAGCGGTGTTTTTGGCAAGAATGGTGATGCCGCGTTCTTTTTCTAAGTCGTTGCTGTCCATGACGCGCTCATCAACGTGCTGATTGGCGCGGAACGTGCCGGATTGGCGCAGCAACTGGTCTACCAGCGTGGTTTTGCCGTGATCGACGTGGGCGATGATGGCGATATTGCGTATGGGTTTGCTCATGAGAATGTGTGGGTATTTAATGATAATAACCGTTCATTATAGCACTTCAGGCAGCCTTATCTGTTAACCTTGAAAATAATTACCTTTGAAAATAACCGCTCTTAATATTATTTTTTAATAATGGTGTTTGCTAATTTTTATTGTTAAATTTTCAGCATTTGTCTGTTTTCAATTTAAAATGACAAACTTTACTGAAATATCGCGCTGAAAAAACACATACAACACGACGCAATCAGCCATTGCGCAATTAACAAAGGATAAACATGAAATCTTTTTTGGATTATTTTAAGGGCGTATTTCAATCGGCAGAAGAAGAGGAAATAAAAGCAGTGCCACCAGCAAATGCAAAACACAGCAAATTGATTATTTTAGGCAGCGGTCCTGCCGGATACACGGCGGCTTTGTATGCCGCCCGCGCCAATTTACAACCCACATTGATTACCGGCTTTGCCCAAGGCGGGCAGCTGATGACCACCACCGAAGTCGATAACTGGCCGGCAGATGTTGACGGTGTGCAAGGTCCCGACCTGATGTCGCGTTTTGCCGCCCACGCCGAGCGTTTTGGCACAAATATGGTGTTTGACCACATTCACGCCGTCAAATTACAGCAACGCCCGTTTATGTTAATCGGCGACGACGGCGCATACACCTGCGATGCTTTGATTGTTGCCACCGGTGCGTCCGCACAATATTTAGGCTTGCCCGGAGAAGAAACTTTCTCCGGCCGCGGCGTATCTGCTTGCGCCACGTGCGACGGTTTTTTCTATAAAAATCAAAATGTAGCTGTTGTGGGCGGCGGCAACAGTGCCGTGGAAGAGGCTTTGTATTTGGCGAATATTGCCAAACACGTTACCTTAATTCACCGCCGCGACAGCTTCCGCGCTGAAAAAATCATGGTGGATAAACTGATGCAGCGCGTAAAAGAAGGCAAAGTTACTTTAAAATTAAACAGCAGCTTAGAAGATATTTTGGGCGACAGCAACGGCGTTACCGGCATTCGTTTAAAATTTAATGACGGCAAAAAAGAAGATATTGCGGTGCAAGGCGTGTTTATTGCCATTGGCCATTCTCCCAATACCGGGCTGTTTAAAGGTCAGCTCGACATGGACGCAAAAGGCTATTTAATCACGCAGGGCGGTATTAACGGCAACAGCGGTGCAACCAACATTAAAGGCATTTGGGCAGCGGGCGATGTTAAAGATTCGGTTTACCGTCAAGCCATTACCAGTGCCGCATCCGGCTGCCAAGCCGCTTTGGACGCAGAACGGTATTTAGACGGCTTATCGTAAAAAATAATTCATGTAAATCAATCTCGCGGTAAACAGCGTGGCGGTTTATTTTTTGAACACGTTTACGGATAAATGTACGAATAAGTGGTGGATTGCCGTGCCGCAATGGCGCAAAATATCTCTTTTTTGATTCTATTGGTTCTATCAGCAACAAGGCAGATAATTAATCTGCCTTATTGCTTTTCAGGCAGCCTGAAATATGTTCACCCACAACGACGACCCGTATCGGGATTTGGAAAATCTCAACAGCGCAGCGGCACAAGCCGTTATCAGCCATGCACAAACCGAAACCCAAAAATACTTGGCAGACAAATCATGCTTGCGGCTCGCCGACGACATCACCGCCTTATTGCAAGACGAAAAGCAAATTCCATTCTGCCAAGAACACCGCGCCCGCATGTATCATTTTTATCAAAGCGATGATTACCCAAAAGGCGTGTACCGTGTTTGCGCTGCCGCGGGCTATCGCAGCGGGCTGCCTGAATGGGAAATTTTGTTTTCCGTGGTGGATTTTGATGAAATATTGGGCGATGATGTGCATTTGCAGGGCGTGTCGCACTACGAAGAAGCACCGCACCGTGTCCTGTTGAATTTAAGCAGCGGCGGCACTGATGCGGCATACACCGTGGAATTTGATTTGCGTGAGAAACACATTGTTGCCGGCGGCTTTCATTTCCCTTTGGGTAAAAATCACATTGCTTGGCGCGATGAAAACAGCGTGTGGGTTTGCCCTGCATGGGACGAGCGGCAATTGAGCCAAGCGGGCTGCCCGCGCCAAGTGTGGCTGTTAACACGCGGACAGAATTTTGATGAAGCCTTGCCTGTTTACGAAATGGACGCCTCAGGCATGATGGTGAATGCTTGGCGGTATTTGGACGGACAAGGCACACCCGCCGATTTTATCGAAGCGGCATCGGGATTTTTCAGCAAGCAGTATTTTCAGGCAGCCGCAGACGGCAGCCTATCCCCGCTGGCACTGCCGAATGATTGCGATATTGTCGGCTTTTTGGCGGGGCAGCTGCTGGTGCAATTAAGAAGCGATTGGCAGCGCAGCCACCGCCGTTTGCTTTCAGGCAGCCTGTTGGCAATCAAACTGAATAAAGGTAAGCTGGGCGAAGCCGCCGTTTTATTTGAACCGCTTGACGGGCAAGCCATAGAATGCGTGGAAACCAGCCGCCAATTCATCATCATTGTTTTTTTAGATCACGTAAACAGCTGCCTGAAATTGTGGCGTTTTGAACACGGCATTTGGCAAGAAACCGCCGCACCGCCGCTGCCACGCGGCGTATTGGAAATCACCGATCAGCCGTGGGGCGGCGATGTGGTGTATTTGGCAGTGAGTGATTTTCTAACACCGTTAACACTCTACACACTGGATTTGCGCCAAATGGAATTATCGGTGATGCGCCGCCAAAGTGCTCAATTCAATACCGGCGGCATTAGCGTTCACCAATTTCAGGCAGCCTCTGCCGACGGCACTTTGATTCCCTATTACCACGTCGGCAAAAACACAGGCAGCAGCACACCCACTTTGGTTTACGTGTACGGCGGTTTTGCCGAAGCACAATTGCCGCATTATTTGGGCGCGCTCGGTAAACATTGGTTGGAAAAAGGCTTCGCTTTTGTGCTGGCGAATGTACGCGGCGGCGGCGAATTGGGTGCGGCGTGGCACACGGCGGCACAGGGCGTAAACAAATACAAAAGCACAGACGATTTGCTCGCAGTGCTGCACGACTTGGCACAGCGCGGGCTAGCTGATGCGGCACACACCGCCGTTCAAGGCGGCAGCAACGGCGGCTTGGTGGCGGCATCGGCTTTTTGCCGTGAACCGAAAAGCATGGCGGCACTGGTGTGCGAAGTACCGCTCACCGACATGCTGCGCTATCCGTATTTATCGGCAGGCGCGTTGTGGCTCGAAGAATACGGCAATCCCGAAAACGATGCCGACCACATCGCTTTGCGTGCTTTATCACCGTATCATCAGCTGAATGAACAACAAAATTACCCGCCCGCATTCATCAGCACACACCTGAATGATGACCGCGTTCACCCCGCGCACGCCCTCAAATTTTATGCCCGCCTTGCCGCTTTCAGGCAACCTGTGCGCTTGTTTATCTCACAGCAGGGCGGGCACGAGGGCGGCGCAACACAGCGGGAAACCGCCGAAGAACTGGCAGTGATTTTGTGTTTTTTATACGAAACAGTGGCTCAGGAATATTTTAAATCATGAATAAAATAAACGCCTTAGACAGACTGATTAAAGCACTGAAAGTCTTGCCCAATGTCGGACCCAAAACCGCCCAGCGCATGGCGTATCAGCTTTTGCAGCACAATCGCGCCGACGCGGCAGAATTGGCAGCCGCCATACAACATGCCTTGCAGCACGTTCATCATTGCCGCTGCTGCAATACCCTTTGTGAAGAAGAATTATGCGCCATTTGTGCCGATGAAAACCGCGATCAAACACGCTTAATGATTGTGCAAATGCCCGCCGATGTGGCAAGCATGGAAGAAGCCCGATGTCATGACGGCGTTTATTTTGTGTTAATGGGGCAAGTGAATCCGACACAAGGCATGGACTTAAGCCATATTTCACCGCATCAATTATTGGCACGCTTGGAAAGCAGCCGCATCACCGAAATCATTATCGCCACCAATTTCACCGCAGAAGGCGATGCCACCGCGTATGTATTGGCAGAACTATTGAGCAGGTTTCCATTGAAAATCAGCAGATTATCCAGAGGAATGCCTTTGGGTGCAGAATTGGAATACGTGGATTCAGGCACATTGGCACAAGCCGTGTATGAGCGGCGGCAAATCAATCACACCTAATGGAAAACAACCGATTTCCGCCAAAGCAAGCTACTGCTTAGGCACAACCGATATAAATATTCTCAACTGCATCTTGGGCTGACTGCTTCATTATTTCCGGCTTAAAAACCATTTTCCCCGAACATTACCTGATTACCTCGCAGCCCAACAAAAAAGGCTGCCTGAAACCTTCAGGCAGCCTTTTTATTGATAGATGCTTATTGGGGCTTATTGGATTATCCGCACCTACGCCACCCAATGCGCATTTGCCAGCAGCTGCTGCATTTCCAGCGTTTTATCGGCAAACTGCCACATTTCGATTTGGTAATTTGGATTGCTGAATGAATTCTGCACCGTTAATTTATCGCCGTTTTGACCATTCAACACCGTTAAATCATTGCCGACACGTTCCAAAAAGATTTCATCGAATAACACGTCTTCAAAACGAATGGTATCATCACCCGCAGTGCCGCCGCTGTTATCCAAAATCTTATCCTGTCCGTGCCCTTTGGCAAACAGATAGGTATCACCCTGATAAGCACCTTCTAAATAGTCATTGCCAGCACCGCCGAGTAAGGTGTCCGCACCATTTCTGCCGTAAAGTTTATCGTTACCCGCATCGCCGATTAACACATCATTGCCGCCATTGCCTGTTAAGGTATCGTCTCCCAAACCGCCGTCCAATAAATCATCTTGATCGGCTGTCTGAATGGTGTCGTTGCCCAATCCGCCGTAAACATTGACTTGATTATTCCATGACGCCATATTGATGGAGTCATTTGTGGGGTGGTGGTAACTTTTACCAGATTAAGTGTAAGAATTCCCAGCGTTGTTTACAGTATTTCTAGGAAAATGCTGTAAACAACGCTGGGATTTCTTACAACAAAACCAATAAAAAAACCGCCGCTTTTTTAATCCAGCGGCGGTTTCTCCAGCTTCCTGAAAACTGATGTCAAATAACTTTCAGGCAGCCTTACAGGCTGTAGTACATTTCAAATTCCAGCGGGTGCGGTGCCATGCGCATGCGTTTTACGTCTTCTTCTTTAAACGCAATATAGCTTTCAATCCAATCTTGGCTGAATACGCCGCCGCGCGTTAAGAATTCATAATCGGCTTTTAAGGCTTCCAAGGCTTCTTCCAAAGAGGCGCATACGGTTGGCACTTGTGCGTCTTCTTCCGGCGGCAAATCATACAGATTTTTATCGGTGGGGTCGCCCGGGTGGATTTTGTTTTGAATGCCGTCCAAGCCCGCCATTAACAAAGCGGCAAATGCCAAGTAGGGGTTTGCCGTTGGGTCGGGGAAGCGGGCTTCAATGCGGCGGGCTTTGCTGCTGGCAACGTGCGGAATGCGAATGGAAGCAGAGCGGTTTTTGGCGGAATACGCCAGTTTGGTTGGTGCTTCAAAATGCGGCACAAGGCGTTTGTAGGAGTTGGTGGACGGGTTGGTCAGCGCGTTCAGGGCTTTTGCGTGTTTGATGATGCCGCCGATGTAGTACAGCGCGGTTTCAGACAGCCCGGCATAGCCGTCGCCAGCAAACAGGTTTTTGCCGTCTTTCCAAATGGATTGGTGAACGTGCATGCCTGAGCCGTTGTCGCCCATAATCGGTTTGGGCATAAATGTAGCGGTTTTACCGAAATTGTGTGCTACGTTTTGCACGATGTATTTCAAATCCATCGTCCAGTCTGCGCGGCGAACCAAGGTGTTGAATTTAGTGCCGATTTCCATTTGACCGGCGGTTGCCACTTCGTGGTGGTGTACTTCCACCGGAATGCCGATTTCTTCTAAGAGATTCACGCAGGCTGAGCGCAGGTCTTGCCCTGAATCCACGGGGGCAACCGGAAAGTAGCCGCCTTTTACTACCGGACGATGGCCGGTATTTTGACCGTCATAAGATTCGCCGCTGGACCAAGCGGCTTCTTCTGAATGAATTTTGTAGCGAGTACCGCTCATATCGGTTTCCCACTCAATGCCGTCGAATATGAAAAATTCCGGCTCGGGACCAAAATAGGCTGTATCGCCAACACCCGATGATTTCAAATAGGCTTCGGCGCGTTTGGCAATGGAGCGCGGATCGCGGTCATAGCCTTGACCATTGGCAGGATCAATGACATCGCACACCAATACCAAGGTGGCATCATCGTAAAAGGGATCAATATAAGCGGTTTGCGGATCGGCTTTCAGCAGCATATCGGAAGCCTGAATGCCTTTCCAGCCAGCGACGGACGAACCGTCAAAAGCATGGCCGTTTTCAAACCATTCTTCCGGGTCTTCCAATAAAACATGTGCCGGCACAGACACGTGTTGTTGTTTGCCTTTGGTATCGGTAAAACGCAAGTCAATGAAGCGTACTTCATTCTCTTCGATCATGCTGACTACATTTTTAATGGACATGAGTTCGACTCCGTATGGTGATTAAGGTTTAACTGTTAAAATCAGTTTTGCAAATTGTGCCACGATTAAACCATAAAAAAAATATACTAATGTAAAAAAATCAATGTCTTTTCGCAGCAATTATTTATCTTACTGAAAAATAAAAATTTTATGCGGCTTAACTCTTTTTACATCAAAATTTACGATGTTTAAATGGGTTAATCCGCCATTATTCCGCCGCTCAAAATTTCACGCCTTTGTGCAGCGCCACAATGCCTGCGCTCAAATTGTGATAATCCACGCGATCAAAACCCGCATCCAGCATCATTTGTTTTAAGGTTTCCTGATTGGGGTGCATGCGAATGGATTCTGCCAAATATTGGTAGCTGTCGGCATCTTTGGCGATGAGTTTGCCCATCAGCGGCAAGGCTTTGAATGAATACAAATCATACATCGGTGCAAGCAGATGATTCACTTGCGAAAATTCTAACACCAGCAAGCTGCCGCCCGGTTTTAATACGCGGTACATTTCTTTCAGCGCCGCATCTTTGTGGGTCATATTGCGCAAACCGAAAGCCACGGACACCAAGTTGAAGTAATTGTCGGGAAACGGCAGTTTTTCGGCATCGCATAAAGCAACAGGTAAAAAAACGCCGTCATTGATTAAGCGGTCGCGCCCAACTGTGAGCATGGAGGAATTGATGTCGGTGAGCCACACTTCGCCGTTTTTGCCCACGCGTTTTGCCCAGCCGCGCGATAAATCGCC
The DNA here is from genome assembly GCF_000745895.1 of Stenoxybacter acetivorans DSM 19021. GTDB lineage: Bacteria > Pseudomonadota > Gammaproteobacteria > Burkholderiales > Neisseriaceae > Stenoxybacter > Stenoxybacter acetivorans. The sequence continues at coordinate 67,860 of NZ_KN050771.1, forward strand.
TGTTCCGCCGGCAATATCCAATACTTTGTCGCCTTTTCGTAAGGGCGCGGTATTGATGGTGAAATGTTTCCAAATGCGGTGCATGCCAACAGACATGACATCGTTCATGATGTCGTAATTTTTGGCAACCGAATGAAACACTTCCGACACTTTAGCGGCTTTTTCTTGTTCATCAACGGTTTGATAGCCGAAATGGGTTTGGCGTTCGTTCATGGCGGGTTTTCCGTTATGATTTTTCAGATTTTGTGATGGAGGTAATGCTTACTTTAACTGTCTTGTTCGCCTCACCGCGGCTGATGCCGGCGGCTTTTAAGCGATCCAGATAATCTTTCCATAAGATTTCCTGCAAAACAGACAAGCGATATAGGTATTCCCAATCGTAAAGACCGCTGTTGTATCCATCGCTGAAGTTAATTTCCAAAGCATAATTGCCTGTGGGGTGTACTTCTTTCATGACAACATCACGCTTATCCGCCAGCAGCACTTCCTGAGCCGCACCCTGCCCGCTTATTTCGGTACTGGGTACATGAACACGCAAATATTCTGCCGTTAAGGAATAAACACGCGCACCATAACTCAACCGCAACACTTTGCGGTTGGTGGTTAAACGGATTTCTTCAGGCAGCAAACGATTTTTATCCATAGCACAAGGGAGCATTCAGGCAAATACACGATACAATTCAGATAAAACCGATAAACGGTTATTTGCGTACCATTCTACCCGAGTAAGTGTTCTGATGCACATTTCGCGGCGGAAACGCTGTCGGTAAAAATAGCCTGCCCATTATGGCTGAGGGCTGTATTGTTATTCTGAATCAGGCAGCGCGTCTGAAAGAAATATCGCTTGAACGATGCGCAAACTGTGTTGAGAACGGCTCGCCGTTTGACCCGTTTAGAGAATTTTTGGCAGATGCAAAAACGGCATGATGACAAAGGCTGATAATCAGCAGATGCAAACAGGCAGCGTGTTAAACCCATAAGGTTTCAGACATGTACGGCAGGTGGAAATTTGATATTCAACGCTTTCATTACTGCCAATGTATTTTTGAGCGTTGGATTGCCTTTACCACTGAAAGAGCGATACAGTTGTTCGCGAGAAAGCCCTGTTTTTTTTTGCGATTTCATTCATTCCTTTAGCACGGGCAACAACACCCAATGCGTGCGCAATATAAGCAGCATCTTCAGTAGAAAATGCTTCAGTTAAAAAAATTGCAACCGCTTCATCACTGTCTAAATCATCGGCAGGATCATATGTGGTTAGTTTTTCAGTCATCTTGTTCACTTTTACAAAATTTCAGTGCCGTAAAAATCAAATAATAACCATTGATGCTCAAGATGTTCAAAATCAACTACTGCCCACTCAACCAGTTGATTATTTCCCTTTTCGCTGTTGCATCGCTTGTTTTTCGTACGATTGCAACATCACATCGCGCAAAGCATTATTGATTCGGGTTTGATAGCCTTTTCCTTGGCTTTTAAACCATGCTAAAACATCAGCATCTAAACGCAAGCTGGTTGATGTTTTTTTCGGCTTGTAGAACGGATTTCGAACAGCCTCAGCCCAAAAACTTTCATCTAACGGCGGAATATCGCTGTAATCAATTTTATTACCCGCTCTTTCAGACAATGCTTTTATCTCTGCTTTTTGTGCTTCGGTCAAAGGCGGCGGATTGTTTAAATCCAATTCATAGCGAACAATTTTGCTCATAACGTTTCCTTTCTTTTTTATCGGCTTCTCGCGCCGAAATGATGCGGATAATTTCAAAGCCGTCAGCATCTCGTATGGTGAGGGCAACCAACAGCAATAAATGCCCATTTATAAGTGCTATTGTTTGCCAACGGTATTCACCGTTTTCAAAACGATCTTGTCGGGTCAGTGCATGCGGATCTAAAAAAGCGCGTGCAGCCGTTTCAAAACCAATTCCATGCTTTTTAAAATTCAGAGCTGCCTTTTTGCTGTCCCATTCAAACTTTATTTTCATACAGATTTGTATTTTTAAAATGTATATACATAATAGCAGATACATTAGCTGTTGCAATAGGTCTTTTATTATTTTTTATAAGTAACATCAAATTCTTAAATCAAACCAAGAGATAAAGCCTATAAAGACTCAGCAGAAACGCTACCGATACAAAACGGCTGACCCGCATACTGATAACAATGGCTTAGTTTCTTCCGTCAAACAGCGTATTGAGCGGCTGCCTTTAATCTGATAGCCTGTACTCATAATTGATTTTCCGTAAAACAGCTGTCAGCCATGCTCACCGACTCCTTCAACCGCCCCATCGAATATTTGCGTTTATCGGTTACCGACAAATGCGATTTGCGGTGTTCCTATTGCATTCCGCAGGGCTTCACCGAATTTGAAAAGCCCGAAAACTGGCTGTCATTTGACGACATCGAACGCATTGTTGCGGCATTTGCACGGCTGGGAACATCGCGCTTTCGCCTCACCGGCGGTGAACCCTTGCTGCGCAAAAACCTGCCCGACTTGGTCAGCCGTCTGGCGGCTCTGCCCGGCGTCAATGATTTATCGCTCACCACCAACGGCACTCAGCTAACCCGTTTGGCAGACCCATTAAAACGCGCGGGTTTAAACCGCTTAAATGTCAGTTTGGACTCAATGCGGCGCGAATGTGTGAGCCAAATTTCAGGAAAAGACAGCTTTGATAAAGTTATGGCGGGCTTGAATGCCGCCAAAGCCGCCGGTTTTGAACGCATTAAAATTAATATGGTGCCGCTACCCGGTGTCAATATTGACGATATTGATGCCATGATTGCATTTTGCATCAAACAACAATTTATCTTGCGCTTAATTGAAGTGATGCCTATGGGCAACCACGCCCAAAGATTGGACTATTTTAATTTAATTCAATTGATTGAAAACCTGAAACCCAAGTACGGTTTACAGCGCAGCAGCAAAGTTTACGGCGGCGGTCCTGCCAAATACTGGGAAAATGAAAGCGGCAGTTTTACCTTGGGACTAATCACACCCCGCTCCCAGCACTTTTGCGACACCTGCAACCGCGTTCGTTTATCCGTAGACGGCACTTTATTTCTGTGTCTGGGACAAGACCACAGTTTTTCACTTAAGCCGTATTTGGCTGATCGGTGCAGCGACGCAGAACTGGAAAACGCCATTCAACAAGCCATCAACCTCAAGCCAGAGAAGCACGAATTCAACGACAAGCCCGAACAAATCGTTCGCATTATGGCAAAAACCGGCGGCTAAGCGCATGTATGGATTTTTAGGCAACCTGAATATCAGCACTGCTCGGAATGTTATACAATATATTATATATTTCAAGGTAATACTATGATTATCAATAATAATGAAGTTATGATATTAAATATTTAATCTGTATAATAACCATCATCTTCAAAATAATCATAAAAATAGTTCAGCAGATTTTCTCTTTGATTGGGGTTATCTTTTAAAATACTATTGATAATAATACTGCCTTTTTCTAAACCCTCTTTTTTCGGATATAAACTTTTCTCTATTGTTAAGAAATACCACAACACATCAAAAGATCTATATTGTGGAGTGTCTTTATTTTCTTTATTTTCTTGTATTGCAACCAATAAAATTTGTTCATTTTCTTGAAAAAAAACCTCACAATAGTATCCTTTTGACACCATATTAAACAAAATATTGTCTTCTTTATCTCTATCTTTCGTACCGATTTTTATTGGCTTATCCAACAGTTGATTATCTCGAAGCAAAATAATCATATTTTCAGTAAATTTATTGGCATAGTAATCAAACGGCATCGAAGATAATTCATCAGATAAAAAACATTTTGAACGCAGAGAATTAGGATCAAGTAATTTAGGATTAAGTGCTTTAGGGTAAAAATTACTATTATAAAGAACTACCTCTGAAAAAACATAGCTTTGCTGCAATAATAAAAAAGTAATAAGCAAATATTTTTTTAAATATTGACGAAGATACATGATATAATCCTTATTTAATAACTGAAATTATTTGTTTTAAGAAAAATTTAATTCAATATAAAAATTAAGATTTTTCATAGATTTTCCCATAAAATACTATTTTTCATTTTTGATAAAATTATCCTCAAAATAATTATAAAAATAGTTCAGCAGATTTTCTCTTTGATTGGGGTTATCTTTTAAAACACTGTTGATAATAATACTGCCTTTTTCTAAACCCTCTTTTTCTGGATATAAATTTTTTTCTATTGTTAAGAAATACCACAATACATCAAATTTATATTGTGAATTGTTTTCATTTTCTTTATTTTCTTGTATTGCAGCCAATAAAACTTGTTCATTTTCTTGAAAAAAAACCTCACAAGAATATCCTTTTGACACTATATCAAACAAAATAATATCTTCTTTATATCTATCTCTCGTACCGATTTTTATTGGTTTATCCAGCAGTTGATTATCTCGAAGCAAAATAATCATATTTTCAGTAAACTTATTGGCATAGTAATCAAACGGCATCGAAGATAATTCATCAGATAAAAAACATTTTGAACGCAGAGAATTAGGAGTAAGTAATTTATGATAAAGTGATTTAGGAAAAACATTTCTATTATAAAGAATTACCTCTGAAAAAACATAGCTTGACTGCAATAATAAAAAAACAACAAGAAAATATTTTTTTAAATATTGACGAAGATGCATGATATAATCCTTAATAAATAAAACTATTTTTAAAAAAATTGATTCAACAAATTAAATCTCTTTTAGTCGCTCCCCCTCTGCTCTACAGCATATCATTCCAAAATAAGTATATACCTATAGTCGCTATATAAAATAGCGAAATATAAAATTTCTATAATGATTTACAACTGAAATTATTTTAGAAGATACCCCACTACCCTGTGGTGAGGCTGTTTATTTTTTTTAATGGACTTCTCCAAAAAATACTATTTTTCACCATAAAACATTCTTATCTGGATAAGAATCATTGATGGTTAATGTTTTTGAATAGTTTCCTTTTGATACTGTTATATTGCCGCTCTTGTACAAGATAACAGCCTGCTTAACGGGTTGAGAAAATTTTTTCCATGTAGCTGTATTTTTTGATAATTTCCATCTTATCCCAATATTTAATTTCATTGCACTGCTGGCTGGCAGGTTTTTAATTTTATTTGGATCATTTTCTCCGCCGCCTACCATATCAAACCCTTTTACTCTATTAAGTAAAAAGCCTGTACTGATAACAGGGAATATGGTTCCTTCTCCATTGCACTGTTTTCCCGGCTCCTTGCCTTTTCCTCCATCCGCTAAATGGCAGTGTACTTTTCCGTCATTAAAAACGCCCGAACAGACAGCGGCACTGTCTAATTCTTGAAAAACAATGCCATCAAAATTAACGGTTACAGGTTGAACAATAATTCGTAAACCAACTACTAATTCATAACCGCCTTTAGGATGGTAAATCCTTGGTTTGTCGTCTTTGTAATCTAATTCATATTTTACACCTGTAGGCTCAATAATCTTGATCGTGATCGACGCTTCTTTATATTTTGTTTTAGCTTTAATCACCACTGAGCCTGATTTTCCCAATGCGGTTAATCGAATACTTTTTGAAAGTGCGGTTGTTTTGACTTTATTGGGTACAACCAAATCAGAAGACATGTCCCAATAAACAGGGATATCAGATAATATATCAATTGCTTCCCCTACACCAATAGTCGTTCTTTTTCTGTTGGCAGGTACTGTTGCAACTGTTTGTGGTGTTAAGACAATATCTTCTATTACTTCGTAATAATAACTCCATACAGGTAGATATTTATCCCTCGTTTCTGAAAAATAACCGCCTGTTTTCAGCATACAGACATCTTCACCAACATTTTTCTTTTCAAAATAGCCTTCTCCTGTTTGGCTGTATTGTTTTTGGCAATGTTGTTCAGGTGTTAAACCTTGCAGTTCTTTCGGCGGGTAAGTATAAGAGCCAAGATTACCGCGCCAGATAATACTTACTAATTTTCCTCTTTTTGGATTTGCCATATTTTATCTCCTTTTGTGATAAAGTTAATATTATTTAATTTGAGAAATTAAATAATATTTAATATACTATCAAGTTACTATTTCAAATAAACATTATTGTTATTTAATAGTTATATGTATTTAATATTATCATTATTTATCTTCAAATGGGAATAGCAGATAACTGTAAAAATAACCTTTAGATTATATTAAATCGTTGTATTTATATCTGCCAAACACAAAACAGGCTGCCTGAAACTTTTCAGGCAGCCTGTTTATTTACCGTGCCAAAAAAATACTTTCTCACAAATAAAATTAGACGATTTGTATAAAAACCAGAACCGATAGTCTTAACTTATCAAACACCTCTTGTATTTTAGACAAATTATCTCTAATATCCGATCATTGCCTGTGCTGAAAGCTGGCTGAACGATTCTATTTTGGACAAAGGGTTTGCTATGGAACTGGACATCAAACGTTTAATCGCCTATTTCGACGGCGTGAATGCCTTGGCTGAAGCCTTGAAACAACATTTTCCTGACAATGCAGCAAGTACAGCAGCCATTTACAAATGGCGCGTCCGTTCGTCTTTGCCCTTAAATCAATTGGAAAAATTAGTGAGTTTGGCTGAAATTCAAGGAAAACCGCTGGATTTAAATGCTTTTATGAAATATCACCCCCTTTTCGGAGAAAAACCAATGAGCGGCAATAAACGCGTTATCATTTTTGATACCACCCTGCGCGACGGTGAACAATCGCCCGGAGCAGCGATGACCAAAGAAGAAAAAATTCGCATTGCCCGCCAATTGGAAAAATTGGGCGTTGATGTGATTGAAGCGGGTTTTGCCGCCGCCAGCCCCGGCGACTTCGATGCGATTCACCACATTGCACAAGTCATCAAAACCGCCACCGTGTGTTCATTGGCACGCGCCAACGAGCGTGATGTTCGTGCCGCGGGTGAAGCGGTTTCACCCGCACCGTACAAACGTATCCACACCTTTATTGCCACCAGCCCTTTGCACATGGAACATAAACTCAAAATGAAGCCGCAGCAGGTGAAAGAAGCCGCGGTAAAAGCGGTGCGCATTGCCAAAGAATACACCGATGACATTGAATTTTCCTGCGAAGACGCATTGCGCAGCGACATTGATTTTCTGGCGGATATTTGCGGCGAAGTGATTGCGGCGGGCGCAACCACCATTAATATTCCCGATACTGTCGGCTACACCATTCCGTTCCAAGCCGAAGTGTTTTTTCGTGAACTGATTGCCAAAACACAAAACAGCGATAAGGTGATTTGGTCTGCCCATTGCCACAATGATTTGGGTTTGGCTGTCGGCAATTCGCTGGCGGCGGTGATGGGCGGTGCGCGTCAAGTGGAATGCACAATCAACGGTTTGGGTGAACGTGCGGGCAACGCCAGTTTGGAAGAAATTGTTATGGCACTCAAAACCCGCCACGATGTATTCGGCTTGGAAACCGGCATTGACACCACCCAAATTGTGCCGACTTCAAAATTGGTGTCCACCATCACAGGCTATCCGGTGCAACCCAACAAAGCCATTGTCGGCGCAAATGCGTTTGCACACGAATCGGGCATCCATCAAGACGGGGTGCTGAAATGCCGTGAAACCTATGAAATCATGTCGGCGCAATCGGTCGGCTGGAGCAGCAACCGTTTGAGTTTAGGCAAATTGTCCGGCCGCAGCGCATTTAGAGCCAAATTGACGGAATTGGGCATTGAATTGGACAGTGAAGAGGCTTTAAACGCCGCTTTTGCCCGTTTTAAAGAACTTGCCGATAAAAAACGTGAAATTTTCGATGAAGATTTACACGCCTTGGTATCCGATGAAATGATTCACCTCGCACCGGAACGCTATAAATACCTCTCTTTACGTGTGCGCTCCGAAACCGGCGAAGCACCGCAAGCAGAAATTGTATTCAGCATCAACGGTGATGAAAAACGCGCAATCAGCAATGGTTCAGGACCGGTTGACGCTGTGTTTAAAGCGATTGAACACGAAGCCAAAAGCAAGGCGGATTTGCAATTGTATTCGGTGAACGCGATTACGGCAGGAACGGAAAGCCAAGGCGAAGTAACCGTGCGCTTGGCACGGCAAGGCTTATTGGTGAGCGGGCAAGGTGCGGACACCGATATTTTGGTTGCCAGTGCCAAAGCGTATTTGTCGGCATTAAATAAATTATCAGAAGGACCGCGCATGAAAGCGCAGGGAACAATTTAAGCCCAGTTCAAAAACCGTTTGCTTATCCATTTCAGGCTGCCTGAAAAAGCCATTTATTTTATTTATCCGTTTCAGGCAGCCCATACCTTTTATAATGTGCTTCACTTAATCATCAAAAACAGAACGCAAAAGCATGGCATCTTCTTCAGGCAGCCGTATCGGCAAAGCCATTAAAACCTATTTAATCACCGGTGTATTGGTGTGGCTGCCGATTATGGTTACTTTATGGGTAATCGGTTACATCGTCAGTGCCGCCGACCAATTGGTTACTTTTTTACCGCAGCATTGGCAGCCGCAAAGCTGGCTTGGCGTGAAAATTCCCGGGTTGGGCGTATTTGCCGCTGTTATCGTGTTGCTTGTTACCGGCGTACTGGCAGCGAATGTATTGGGGCGAAAATTTATTTCCGCGTGGGACGCGCTGTGGGGGCGCATTCCCGTGGTAAAAAGCATTTATTCCGGCGTGAAAAAAGTGTCGGAATCGCTGCTGTCGGATTCACGCCAATCATTTAAAACACCGGTGTTGGTGCCGTTTCCGCAGCCGAATATTTGGACGGTTGCTTTTGTTTCCGGAAAAACACCCGCCGTGATTCAGCAAAGCCTGCACCCGAGTAACACCGCTGAAAACGACGGTGAATACATTGCCGTGTATGTGCCGACCACACCCAACCCAACCGGCGGCTACTATATTATGGTACATAAAAACGATATTCGCCCGCTCAATATGAGCGTGGACGAGGCATTGAAATACGTCATTTCCTTGGGCATGGTACAGCCTGAATCCACACCGATTAAATTGGCTAAACCTGAATAAATGGTTGTCGCTGAACGATTATTTTCTGCACATGAATACCGCTTTTCATGTCAATTTCTGCCGCACAAAGCGTGATTGTTTCGGATTGCCACACGATGAAAAAGAAAATAGTTTGGCTGTATTCAGGCAGCCTGTTACTTTCAGCAATCAACAGCATCATGCGTGAACACAATTGGCAAACACAGGAAACCCAAACAACATGCGCAACTACATCAAAATCGGCGTAGCCGGACCGGTGGGTTCGGGCAAAACCGCGCTCATTGAAAAACTCACCCGCAAAATGGCGCAAGACTACAGCATCGCGGTGATTACCAACGACATCTACACCCAAGAAGACGCTGAATTTCTCACCCGCAACAGCCTATTGCCGCCCGAGCGCATCATGGGCGTAGAAACCGGCGGCTGCCCGCACACCGCCATTCGGGAAGATGCCAGCATGAATCTGGAAGCAGTGGACGAAATGGCGGCACGTTTTCCCGATGTACAAATCATCTTTATCGAAAGCGGCGGCGACAATTTATCGGCAACTTTCAGCCCTGATTTAGCCGATATTACCCTGTTTGTCATTGACGTGGCACAAGGTGAAAAAATTCCGCGCAAAGGCGGCCCCGGCATCACCCGTTCAGATTTATTGGTGATCAACAAAATTGATTTAGCACCGCACGTAGGCGCAAGTTTAGCGGTCATGGCACACGACGCACAGCACATGCGTCAAGGTCAGCCATTTGTGTTTACCAATTTAATGACCATGCACAACGTAGATACCGTTATCGGCTGGATAAAAAAATACGCACTGATGGAAGATATTGCCGAACCGGCAGATTTGGTGCGCTGATGCACAGCCGCTTAACACTGGCAACACGCCGCAATGCCGCGGGTCAAACCGTTTTGGGTAGCTGCTTTTACACCCCGCCAATCAAAATACTCACCCTGCCCAATACCCACATCAACGGCGAACGGGATACACTGGCTGCCATACAAATGAGTTCATCGCCCGGACTGCTGGCGGGCGACACCATCAATATTGATATTCACTTGACAGCAGACACACGGCTCAAGCTGTTTACACAAGCATTCACACGCATACAAGCCATGCCAAACGGCGGCGAAGCGCAGCAGCATATCCACATTCAACTGGATTCAGGCAGCCGTTTGTACTATCTGCCGCACCCGCTGGTACTGCATACCGATGCGGCACTGACACAAAACACCGAAATAGCCTTAACCGATAACTGCATACTGATGCTGGGTGAAATCATCGCCTGCGGGCGCGTGCTTAACGGCGAATACTGGCACTTTCGCCATTTATCATCGCATGTACATATTCACCATAATCAGCGGCTGATCCTTGCCGACAACACACAATGGCAGCCACAGCAGCAGGCACTGAATGTTATCGGACAAATGGAACACTTCAGCCATCAAGCATGTTTGTATTATGTCCACACAGGTTGCAACGCCGTACACATACGCGAATTGGCAAATCGGCTGCATGAAGCATTGCTGCTGCATTGGCAAGAGCATCATCATGATTATTTATGGGGCGTCAGCCAAGCAAGCAGCCATGCCCTGTGCCTGCGCGCCTTAGCCTTGCAAGCACAAACACTACAGCAACTGCTGGAACAAGCAGCCGCTTGGCTTCGCCGTCATGATGCAGATACTGTATAGACCAACAAGAAAACCTGATAAAAGCATTCAGTGGGCAATACGGCAATGATAGGCTGCTTTCAGGCAGCCTTTTTGTTGTCTTGAGTGAGGGTAAAGGTCTGAATTGACGGTTGTGTAAAAGTCCAATTTCAGCGTTGCAAACTTAAAGTAAAGAAGCGTAATATGCCGAAAAATGTTAAGTGGCATCGTGTTATCTATCTGTATCTGCTGAGGATTGGGTAATGTATTCGGTGAACCAAAATTTATTAAACAGGCTGCCTGAAAGCACGGGACTGGGTTTCCATGCTTGCAGGCAGCCTGTTTGCGTTTAAAACACAGCCGTTTACGAAAGCATTTTTCCGAAAATATTTTCGCAAATGGCTTAATAAGCAAAAAACGGCATACTGCCTGAGTAATAAAAATCAACGTATAAAACAGCACCCAGCCAATTGGCTTACTTAATTGTTGGGTTGTTGCTGTTAAATCCTGAGAGGGAGTTGGGCAATGCTGCCGATATTATGGGTTAAATTATCAGACAAGCTGCCTGAAAGCATAAGAAAGGGCTTTCACACTTTCAGGCAACCTGTTTATGTAGATGAGATTTAAACGATGAGTGCATTTTATTTAATGGCTGTTGCTTTTATTTGGTTTAAATTAACCCAATGGACAGGGAAGCTGTGGCTGAAATGGCGTAAAAATAAACCCAATACAAGCCGACTTTTGATTGATTTGTCTTTTATGCTGATTTTTCTGGCATGGTTTACCGCTTCGTTTTGGTATGGCGGTGGAAGAGTGCATTACTACAATGCCGAAGTAAAGCGATTATGCGCCATTGACGGTGGCATTAAGGTTTATGAAAAGGTTGTTTTATCACCAGAAGATTATGATAAGTTAATGAAAATCGGTCTTGGTTCTTCACCATCAGATAAATATTTTTTAGCATATCAGCTGGGAGGTAAAAGCCTAGATACAATCATTAGAAATGGCAATCCAACCATAAAACGAGATAGAAATGTAGTAATGGAACGAGATAATAAAAAAATAATTGCTGAAATTATTCGCTATTATCGCTTTGACGGAGGGTTTCCCGGTCCATGGGAAACACATGGTTTCAGTTGCCCTAATTACATTGATTTTAGTCTTGAACGATCAATCTTTACCAAGGAGGCAGTAAAATGAGTAATTCTATTCAAACCATTTACCAACAATCTTTGTTGGCATTGGCTTCTTATTCAGAAAAAATGTATTCGATTAGCCAAATTTTATCAGACAGGCTGCCTGAAAGCATGAAAATGAGCTTTCATATTTTCAGGCAACCTGTTTATGTAAATTGGATTTAAATTATGAGCGCATTTTATTTAATGGCTGTTGCTTTTATTTGGTTTAAGCTGACCCAGTGGACAGGAAAGCTGTGGTTGAAATGGCGTAAAAATAAACCCAATACAAGCCGACTTTTGATTGATTTATTTTTTGTGCTGATTTTTCTGACTTGGCTTGCTGCTTCATTTTGGTACGGCGGTGGAAGAGTGTATTACTACGATGCCGAAGTAAAGCGATTATGTGCGATTGACGGCGGTGTTAAGGTTTACGAAAAGGTTGTGTTATCGCCTGAAGATTATGATAAGTTAATGGAAGAAGGTTTACAATCTAAAGATAGTAATAACCAAATGGCAAATTATTTTTCAGAAGATACAGGTACAGATATAACTATAAAAAAAGGTAACCCAACCATAAAAAGAAGCAGCTCAACCGTAATAGCACGTAATGACAACAGAGTAGTCGCTGAAATTATTAGCTATTACCGTATTGATGGAGAATTTCCTGTTCCGTGGCACTCACATGGTTTTAGTTGTCCTGATTATCCTAATTATGGAAATCGCCCTAATCGTAGTATTGAACGATCAATTTTTATCAAGGAGGCAGTAAAATGAATAATTCTATCCAAACCATTTATCAACAATCTTTGTTGGCATTGGCTTCTTATGCGGAAAATTTGATATCTGGTATTTCTAGAGACCCTTATATCGAAGCCCTGAAAAAGGAAAAAATGACCGAACGCCAAGCAAATTCTTTTGTGGATGCCTGGAAAGTCATCGACCAATATACCGACGTATCGGGCGTATCGGCAACCGTATTTGAATCCACCCAAGGCACACGGCATTTGGCGATTCGCGGCTCGGAAAGCCCCGGTGATTACTATGCTGATTATATTTTGGCATTGGGTTTTCCTTCTTATGTAAGTCCGCAATTTATTCAACTCCAAACACAAGTCCGCTCTTGGATTGACAGCGGTGCTTTAAACAACGGTTTTACTGTGAGCGGGCATTCACTCGGCGGTTATCTGGCGGCGGCAGTCGGTACTTGGTTT
>NZ_KN050771.1:81101-109655 GCF_000745895.1 Stenoxybacter acetivorans DSM 19021
CTGAATCCCCTCAGCAATCACTCTATCGGCACATTGAGTGAATCATTGGCAATTTATGCACTGTTCAGCGCATTGATGCCGACATTAACCATTGCCAAAATTGGTGAAATCGTTCAAGCTTTATTAGACAAGTTACCTGAAAGCATAAGAATAGGTTTTCATACTTTCAGACAACCTGTTTGTATAGATGAGATTTAAGTTATGAGTGCATTTTATTTAATTGCTGTTGCTTTTATTTGGTTTAAGCTGACCCAGTGGACGGGGAGGTTGTGGCTGAAATGGCGTAAAAATAAACCCAATACAAGCCGACTGTTGATTGATTTATTTTTTGTGCTGGTTTTTTTGGCATGGTTTGCCGCCTCATTTTGGTACGGCGGTGGAAGAGTGTATTACTACGATGCCGAAGTAAAGCGATTATGTGCGATTGACGGCGGTATTAAGGTTTATGAAAAGGTTATTTTATCATCGGAAGATTATGATAAATTAATGAAAGTAGGACTTCAAAACGAAAATAGCCATGATCTAACAATCCCATATTTTGTAAAGCATACCAACATCTATATACGAAAAAATAACCCAACTATACGGCGAAGTAATTGGGTTGTTATATCAATACATAATAGAAGAATATTTGGTGATTCAGTTAGCTACCATCGAGTTGGTGGAGGGTTTCCCGGTCCGTGGTATTCTTCTAGCTTCAGTTGTCCTAATTATTTTGATTTTGATCTTAAACGAGCAATCTTTACCAAGGAGTAATAAAAATGAGTAATTCCATCCAAACCATTTATCAACAATCTTTGTTGGCATTAGCTTCCTACGCAGAAAATTTGAAATTTAATATTCCACGTGAACCTTACATTGACGCTCTGGCAGACAAAAATATGGCAGAACGCCAAGCCAGTTCTTTTGTGGATGCCTGGAAAGTCATCGACCAATACACCGATGCATCAGGTGTATCGGCAACTGTATTTGAATCCACCCAAGGCACACGGCATTTGGCGATTCGCGGCTCGGAAAGCCCCGGTGATTACAATGCCGATTTTATTTTGGCAGTGGGTTTTCCTTCCTATTTAAATCCGCAATTTATTCAACTACAAACACAAGTCCGTTCTTGGATTGACAGCGGTGCTTTAAACAACGGTTTTACTGTGAGCGGGCATTCACTCGGCGGTTATCTGGCGGCGGCAGTCGGTACTTGGTTTGCCGAAGCGGGGCAAGTTTATACCTACAACGCGCCCGGTCTCGGCGGTCCGGTAGGCAATATAGTGGAAGCATTTCGAGCTGCTTTCGGCTTAGATGACACCGCGCTGGCGGCGGATATTATCAATATCAGAGGCACAGGGGGTATTTCTGTTATCTCAGGGCTGGGCGCACAATTATCCCCGCCGATTTTGGTGGAAACCGAAACCAGCCTGAATCCCCTCAGCAATCACTCTATCGGCACATTGAGTGAATCATTGGCAATTTATGCACTGTTCAATGCATTGATGCCGACATTAACCATTGCCAAAATTGGTGAAATCATTCAGGCAGCCGTCAATATTAACGAACGTTCTCTTGAATATGTATTCGATGAGCAAAATTTTATCAGACAGGCTGCCTGAAAATATGAGAATAGGCTTTCACGCTTTCAGGCAACCTATTTGTGTAAATGAGATTTAAACGATGAGCGCATTTTATTTAATGGCTGTTGCTTTTATTTGGTTTAAGCTGACTCAATGGACGGGAAAGTTGTGGCTGAAATGGCGTAAAAATAAACCCAATACAAGCCGATTTTTGATTGATTTGTCTTTTGTGCTGATTTTTTTAGCATGGTTTGCCGCTTCGTTTTGGTACGGCGGCGGAAGAGTGTATTACTACGATGCCGAAGTAAAGCGATTATGTGCGATTGACGGCGGTGTTAAGGTTTATGAAAAGGTTGTGTTATCGCCAGAAGATTATGATAAATTAATGGAAGAAGGTCTTAAATACGAAGATAACAGCAGCCCAGCACAAGACTACTTTTTTGGAAGTGACAAAGATATATATATACGAAGTGATAATCCAACTATACGACGTAGCTGTTCAATAGTAATGAGGCGAAAAGACAAAAAAATTATTGCCATGTTAGTTAGTTATCACAGAGTAGGCGGAGGATTTCCTGGATGGTGGATGTCATCTAGTTTTCGTTGCCCACAACCTAAAACCAATTTTGAACTTAACCAAGCAATCTTTATCAAGGAGACAGTAAAATGAGTAATTCTATCCAAACCATTTATCAACAATCTTTGTTGGCATTGGCTTCTTATGCAGAAAATTTGAAATTTAATATTTCTGTTAATGACTATAAAGGAGCTCTGACAGACAAAAAAATGGCAGAACGCCAAGCAAATTCTTTTGTGGATGCCTGGAAAGTCATCGACCAATACACCGACGTATCGGGCGTATCGGCAACCGTATTTGAATCCACCCAAGGCACACGGCATTTGGCAATTCGCGGCTCGGAAAGTCCCGGTGATTACTATGCCGATTATATTTTGGCAATGGGTTTCCCTTCTTATGTAAATCCGCAATTTATTCAACTCCAAACACAAGTTCGCTCATGGATTGATAACGGTGATTGATAACGGTGCTTTAAAAAATGGCTTTACCATAAGCGGGCATTCACTCGGCGGTTATCTGGCGGCGGCAGTCGGTACTTGGTTTACCGAAGCTGGGCAAGTTTATACCTACAACGCGCCCGGTCTCGGCGGTCCGGTAGGCAATGTGGTGGAGGCATTTCGAACTGCTTTCGGCTTAGATGACACCGCGCTGGTGGCGGATATTATCAACATCAGAGGCACAGGCGGTATTTCTGTTATCTCAGGGCTGGGCGCACAATTATCCCCGCCGATTTTGGTGGAAACCGAAAGTTATCTGGATCCCCTCAGCAATCACTCTATCGGCACATTGAGTGAATCATTGGCAATTTATGCGCTGTTCAATGCATTGATGCCGACATTAACCATTGCCAAAATTGGTGAAATCATTCAGGCAGCCGTCAATATTAACGAACGTTCTCTTGAAGCTGCTTTGGATCAATTGCGCCATATTATTATGGGCGGCGATATTACCAAAACGCCCACAGATAACAAAGAAGATTTTTATAAGAATTTATATGATTTAATTGAAAAAATATTAATCATTAATTCTAATAACCCGACGGATATTCAATTAAAACACGAATATCAAAATTTAAAGATTGTTGATACCAATACTGTAAACAATCTTATTATTGATACCAGTATTCCTAATGCTGAAAAACAAGCATATATTTACGCACTGCAAAAACTTAATTCTTTCGCTGTTATCGGTGTGGATTATACTCAGCACAACGGCAGCAATAAATTGGATTTATACGATGCCGAGAATGACACAGGACAAATTACTGCTTCTTGGTTAAATGATCGTAATCAGCTATTACTGATTAAATCTGTATTGGATAAAAGCGATCTCAATTATCAAGCCTCCTTTAATTTAAAGGAATACGACAGTCATTGGGGAACAGGCGTACCCGCTATTTTATTGGTAAATCCTGAATTAAATCAATTTAAAACTAAGAATTTAAAAATCACCGATGCTGAAGCAAATATATCCATTGAACTGGTTGGCAGCGACGAACAACAACAAACCATTCAATTCGGCGGTTCAGGTATTGATAATTTAGTAGGCGGTGAGGGATATGATCATTTATACGGCGGCGACGGCAAAGATACGTTGGACGGCGGTGCAGGAGATGATTATTTAGAGGGTGGGATGGGATTTGACGGCTACTATATCAAAGGGCGCGATACTATTTTGGATATCGACGGCGAAGGCGTTATTTGGTTTGGCAGCAACGGCGGTGCATCAATGAGAACCCGTTCAAGCGGCAGCCAAAGCATCAGTCCATTGTTTGAAACCGTTGCGGGCAGCAATCGCTGGGAAAGTTTGAATGAAGAAGGTCAACCGGACGGTAAGTTTTTGGCTTTTCGAACCGGACAAAATGATTTAACCATTTCGTATCAACCCGACGGCAGTTCGGTTTTAATCAAAAATTATTTCCTGCAAGCCTCATCAAATGGAGACGGCTACAGCGGCGTACTCGGTATTGAATTGCAAGGCCAAGTACAAAATACCGATGGCTATAAAGTTTACAACGGTGATCAAATACCGCCGCCGGTTGGCGATGACCCTGATTATAAAGGTAATAATCCTGATGCTTATGATTGGTCGAAAGTGCATTACGATACCGCCACCGGTGAACTGGTTGGCGGTATTTCTTCGCCCGAATTTGCCGATGTAATCCGCGGTTCGGCAGAAAAAGATTTGATGCAGGGTTTCGGCGGCGATGATGCTTTAGATGGCAGAGACGGCGACGATATTATTTACGGCAATGAGGGTGATGACTTATTGGCAGGCGGCAGCGGCGGGGATCAGATTTACGGCGGCGACGGAAATGATTTTATTTTAAGCAGTGCTTACTTATCTATTGATCGGCGAATCAGCCCTGATGATCAATTTAAAATGCCGGAATTTGCTGATGTAATCATCAAAATCGGTTCTCTCTGGGGTATATTTATGCAAGGCGATGCAACAATGTATGCAGGGATTGATACCAATCAATCCATCATACTCTTGACCGAAAACGATATGCTTGTCGGCGGCAACGGCAATGATGATATTATTGCCGGTTGGACAAACGATTATATTCTCGGTGATGATTTTGAAGAAGGCGATAATGACGGCAATGATATTGTTTTTGGATTGGCAGGCGATGATGTGATTTACGGCGGCGGCGGTGATGACGATTTGAATGGAGACAGTTCGAGCACATGCGGTTTGAACGGAACACCATATTCATATCACGGTAATGATTATATTGATGGCGGCAGCGGCAACGATGAAATCACAGGCGGCGGCAATAACGATACGCTGTATGGCGGCAGCGGTGATGATTTTATTTACGGAGATAATAAAATCAATCTTTTACCTGACTATTATCATGGCAATGATTTTCTATACGGTGAAGGCGGCAGTGATTATCTGTTGGGTGGTTTCGGCAATGATGTCTTAGACGGAGGAGATGATAATGACTATCTGGACGGTGAATCCGATAATGATTTTCTGGACGGCGGTAAAGGTAATGATACCTTGTATGGCTCGGATGGTACTGATGTTTTAAACGGCGGCGAAGGTGATGATTATCTGGACGGCGGAGATGGCGATAATGTTTTAAATGGCGGCGAGGGTAATGATTATCTGGACAACAGATACGGCAATAATATTTTAGACGGCGGCAGCGGCAGCGACACTTTAAATCTGCGCGGTGGCGACAGTGTTTATACCGGCGGAGAAGGCGGTGATGTGTTTATGGTGCATCGCTGGCAAGCGGGTACGCAAGTGATTACCGACTTCAGTGATGGTGATGCAATTGTATTGCAAGGCGGTATATTTCAAGACAGTATATTGGAATTGGATTATTTTCCGCGGCGAAACAATGATGATTTACATCTGGTTTCAAGCGATTCTGAAGACTGTGTGCTGATTATTCAAAACTATTTCCAATTACCAGATGATGCCAATGCTTTTATCAGCGATGATCTCAACTACATGCCCTATTCTCCCGCCGACATCAAAATGTGGCTGGCTTATTTGCAGGGAGAAGGCGATTTGCCGTTGGGCAGTGATATTTACGGCGATGACAACGACAATAACATCAGCGGCAGCTTTAAAAGCGAAGCCATTTATGGATTGGACGGAGATGACACCATAAGAGGAAACGGCGGCAATGATACTTTGTATGGCGGCAACGGCGACGATTATATTGTTGGCGATGATTGGCGTAATGATGAGGATAATAAATATCCCGGTGGCAACGATGTTTTATATGGAGAATCAGGTAATGATGTTCTGGAAGGCGGAAAAGGTAATGATCAGTTGTATGGCGGCAGTGATATGGATGCGCTTTACGGCGGTTTGGGAAACGATATTTTAAATGGTGGTGAGGGCAATGATTATTTGGAAGGTAATAATGGCGATGATGTTTTAGACGGCGGCGAAGGTGATAATGACTTAGACGGCGGAGAGGGCAATGATACTTTAAATCTGCGCGGCGGTAACGGCTTTTATATCGGCGGCGAAGGCAGCGATGTATTTCAAGTATTCCGTCAAAACCCGGGTGTACAAACCATTATTGATTTCAGTGCAGGAGAGCGCTTGTATTTGATGGACAGCAATTTGTCGGATTATGTTTTGTCAGCTGATTCCAGTGATTTAATTCTGTCATTGAAACAGGAAGATGGTTCAGCAGACAGCAATCATCAATTGATTATCAAAGATTATTTTAAACTGACAGACAATGACAATGCTCTAATTTTTGAGGAGAAAAATCAGAATTCAGGTCATTTGCCGGCTTATCTGAAAGCGTTGCTGGAAGCGCAGAGTGGTCATAGCAGCAGTAATCCACCACCCGCAGGAATAGGTGCTGTTTACGGCGGCAATCAAGGTGATTTATTGGTTGGTACAAAAGGCAGTGATGCCATTTATGGTTTTGGCGGCGACGATGATCTATACGGAGATGATACGACCAGTGGCGGCACTGGAATTGGAGGTGATTGGCTTTATGGCGGTGCCGGCGATGATTTCTTATATGTAATAAGGGGAATTAACTACATAGAGGGCGGCACGGGTAATGATTATTCCACCAATTCCGGTACAAACAGTAAAAATACTTTTTGGTTTGAGAAAGGGCATGGTCAGGATACATTGAGCGACAATGGCTTACTGCCAATAAGCATCAATCCTGAAGGCAATATATGTTTCGGCAGCATGTGGGCAGATGAATACGGAAATATTTATTACAGTGACTATTCAGTTTTTGCCCAAATTTATTTTTTAAAAACCGGAAAAGAATGGGCGGCAGAATGGCAATCACATTCAGCTACTTATCAAATTACCCACAATGATAAGACGCTTAATTTTATTGATAACGACTATTTTATGGAAATTGCTTTTCATCAAGTGGTGTTTAAAGGCGCATTTTCCACCGATGCAGTTTTCACCCGATCCGGAGATACGTTAATTATTTCAGCCTACGGAACCGATGATCAATTGACTATTGAGTACTTTTTTGGCAATGGATTACATGTACCGCGATATCAATTGGTATTCGATGACCGGAACATTGATGTTTTTGATATTGCCAAAATGACTGATTTGATAACCAAAAACGGCACAGAAGAGAATGATGATATCGCCCTCACTTGGTTCGCCTTATCTTGGCTTTTAGGCGGTGTACTCAATGGCAACGGTGGTAATGATGTGCTTTATGGTTCAAGGGGTGATGATGTTTTAAATGGCGGTGCGGGTAATGATACTCTATATGGCAGGGAAAAACTGTATTCAAATGACTTTCAAGGTAAAAACACTTTCAATGGCGGCACCGGTGATGATTATCTGTATGGCGGCGGTCAAAGCGATACCTATTTGTATCAAAAAGGCGATGGTAAAGATGTTATTTACGAACACAATGATAGAGCCGAATATTGGGCAGCGGGTTATGACATCAGCGATACTTTGCGGCTCACCGATATTGCCTTCAGCGAAGTTTTGGTGCTGCACGAAAACGATGATTTGGTGCTGCGCTTATTGAATAGCACCGATGAAATCCGTATTGCCAATAGTTTTGCCGATAAAACCGCCCAAGTCGAACATTTCCAATTCGCTGACAGAACCCTAAGCCTTGCCGATTTGCTGGGAGAACCAACCGATCCGGTTGACCCCGTTGATCCTGTCGATCCCGTTGACCCTATTGACCCTGTTGACCCTGTTGATCCCGTTGACCCCGAAGATCCCAAACCCATTAACACCCCACCTGTTGTCGGTGAACCACTCGCCGCACAAACCGCGCAAATCGGCGATGCGTTTCAGTTCACGCTGCCTGAAAACGCGTTTACCGATGCCGACGGCGACCCGCTCAATTTAACCGCAACCTTGGAAAACGGCGAAGCCCTGCCCGAATGGCTGCAATTCAACCCCGATACCCAAACCTTCAGCGGCACAGCCCCTTCAGGCAGCCACGGTAGTTACAGCATCACAATGACCGCCGCCGACCCACACGGCGCAAGTATTTCACAAACGTTTACACTGGCGGTTGAATCAACCCTGTTCGCCGAGGTTCTCGGCACAGAGCAACGAGATCTCTTATACCAAGATTACTTAAATAATTACACCACTGCCGTTCATATTGACGGTCGCAGCGGCGATGACCTTCTTTCCGCTTCGGCGTATTCAGACATCATCAACAGCGGCGACGGCAATGACTGTATTTGGGCGGGTGCGGGCGAGGATCTTTTAATCGGCGGCGCAGGTGATGACTTTTTGAGCGGCAGTGAGGGGCGCGATATTTATGAATTCAGCAAAGGGCATGGACAAGATGCAATTTGTGAATATGAATACAACGTTGCCAACACCATTCGCTTCACCGATGTTTCCTTCAGCGAAGTATTGTTTCAAATAACGGATACACACAGTTTGATTTTGAGTGGTTATCAAGCAGGCGATCAAATTGAAATACGCCAGTTTTTCTCCAAAGAATACGGCTTGGTTGATACCTTTGTGTTTGCCGACCAAACCCTTACGTTGCGCGACTTCCAAACCATCGGCTTTACCATACACGGCAGCGACAACAGCGAGTTGCTCAGTGCCGGCTTTCCTTTGGTGGGATACCCCTTGAATTTATACGGCGGCAACGGTGATGACTGGGTTACTGGCGACAGTTTCAATGATGTACTGTATGGTGAAGCCGGCAATGATAATTTATCGGGAGATGACGGCAACGACATCTTGGACGGCGGCATTGGCAACGATGGCTTAGTGGGCGGAGATGGTGATGATTGCTATGTTTTCAGTGGCTTATTCGGTCAAGACATTGTTACCGATATGGGCGGGGCTGATACTTTGCGTTTCACTGATTTAAGTCTGGCGGATTTGTTGTTTGACAAAAATTTCGGTTCGGTGGAACTTTTCACTCAAGACGGTGAGAATAAAGTGCGGATTATCGGTCAATTGGATAAGAATACCGGATACAGAATCGAGCGCATTGAATTGAAAGATGCGGTGTTGGAAAACCCCGATTTCAGCCAATACCTTACCGATTATGACCCGCAGCCGCAATCCATGACGGTGTTTGATGAGTTAAATCAGATGAATCAGCTGATGCAAACGACGGGAATTTTATAAACGTTTTATAAGCGTTTTATCAAAGTGTGTTGTCAGCCCTTATTCAGGCAGCCGATCGGCGGCGAATAGACTGACTGCATACTTTGATTGCTGTATTTGATTGCGGCAGAAGCAGGGCTTTTTTCAGGCAGCGCCGATTATCAGCAGTTGCCTGAAGTTTTATGAAAAACAGGAAAGTAATGAACTTTTTTGACACTGATTAACCATTACCATAATACCTTTCCAAATATTTTAATGCCTTGTTTTGGTTATTATTACTCTGCTTTAATTACAGATAGTGCTGCTCCGAGAACAAGCGTAGCTGCATGGCATGAACGTTTAACGGCAAAAAATAGCCAAAGCAGTAAAAATTCTAACCGCTGAAAATTAGACTTTTCCTTTTGCCGCACATTGTTTACGGGCTGCCTGAAGTACTTGGTTTAATTCATCTTGTTTCAGCGCACCCAATAAAGTTTGTTTAAAGCCGCACTGCGGCGCACGTATCAATGTAAACGGCAGCGCGCCCACGGGGTTGCCGAGCGATTGCATCCATGCCACGCTGTCATTGCCCGTGTAACGCCACCACGGATAAGACACGCGAACTTGCTGCTGAAAACGGCTTAAATTTTCCGCACGATCCAATGCAATGCTGATTAAAGAAACTTTCGGTTTTCCGCCGATTTTTTGCTGCTGCCGATACCATGTATCCAGCATGGGCATTTCTTCACGGCAGGGTTTGCACCACGTTGCCCACACATTAATCACTTGAATGGTGTTTGCCTCTGCTTCAATCGACACTGCCTTTTCCTGCGGCCAGCTGTGTAAATCTGCGGTAAAAGCAGGAAAAATCACGCTCATCAAAGCGGTAAATAATAAAAAACGTTTCATCATCAGCCCCGAAAATCAATAAAATGCGATTACATATATCAATAATAACCCAATCAATCCATTCACATAAATGATTACGTCTTCAGCACAGTAAAAGGTTGGGGTTGTTGTTGATTTTTTAATGCCTTAACATCTGCCCTTAATCATCAAACAATACCCATTTTATGGAACACACATCACCCAACACGCTTTCACCCAAAAAACTGGCTGCCCTGCTCGCGGTTTTGGCGGCTTTGATGCCGTTTGCCACCGATATGTATCTGCCCGCCATTCCCATAATGGCAGACGCTTTGTCTGCCAATATCCACCGCATTGAACAAAGTTTAAGCAGTTTTTTGTTCGGTTGCGCCATCGGGCAATTATTGGGCGGTGCATTATCTGATTTAAAAGGCCGCCGCAGTATTGCACTGCTGGGCGCGATTATCTATTTAATCGCATCAATCATCATGATGCGAACCGATTCCATTGATGCACTGTTGTTTTGGCGCATGGTTCAGGCAGCCGGTGCCGGTATTGCCACAGTAACCATCGGCGCAACGGTGCGCGATTTTTTCCAAGGACGCGAAGCGGCAAAAATGTTTACCACCATTGGCATCATCATGATGGCAGCCCCTTTAGCCGCACCCATGCTGGGCGCAATACTGCTGGAACAGTTCGGCGGCTGGCGCAGTATTTTTGCGTTTTTGGCGGCGTATGGTGTGTTGGTTTGCGTGTTGTTGTGGCGATTTATGCCGCAAAAACCGTTTACTCCACAACCACTCAATTATCATGTATTCGCTGATATTGTCCGCAATTTTGCACAGGTTTTCAGGCAGCCTGAAGCATTGGGTTTTCTGTTTATGCAAGCCTTTTGCTTTTCTTCGATGTTTGTGTTTCTCACCGAATCATCATTTGTTTACATGGAACACTACGGCTTAAATCCCCGTCAATACGCTTGGGCATTTGGTGCAAACATCATTACCATGATGCTGTTTAACCGCATCACCGCTTATCGGCTGCGCACCACCGATGCCAAAAATATTCTATTAAGCGGCGTTGCCATACAGTTTATCTGCAATCTGTGTTTGGCCGTTGCCGTTTGGACTTGGCATTTGCCGCCATTTTTTATTATATTGATTTTTATGATGTTTTCAGTGGGTTCGGCAGGCTTGATTTCCTCCAATGCCATGGCTTGCTACATGGGTTATTTTCACAAGGGTGGTGGCAGTGCCAATGCCGTTTTGGGTGTGTCCCAATTTGTGATTGCCGCCGGCGTTGGCTGGCTGACCACGTATTTACACAACGGCACAGCCTATGTGATGCCGAGCATGATGCTGGCTTCAACACTGTTTGGCATTGCCTTGCTGTGGTTGCTGTCAAGACGGGCTTGGCAAAATTAAAATACAACAATAAAGGCTGCCTGAAAACGTTTTTCAGGCAGCCTTTATATTGATTTTAAAGATTTATTTTGTTCCGAAAATTTTATCGCCCGCATCACCCAAACCGGGAATAATATAGCCGTTTTCGTTTAAATGGCTGTCTAAAGCGGCGGTATAAATGGTAATGTCAGGGTGTTTTTCATTCACTGCCTGAACACCTTCCGGTGCCGCCACCAGCACCAATGCTTTGATGTTTTGACAGCCTTTTTTCTTCAACAAATCAATTGTTGCATTCATTGAACCACCGGTTGCCAGCATGGGATCAATAATCAACGCAGGGCGTTGATCTAAACCTTGCACAAATTTATCAAAATACGGCACGGGTTGCAGGGTTTCTTCATCACGCTGCAAACCCACCACGCTGATTTTTGCAGTGGGGATCAAATCCAAAACGCCGTCGAGCATACCCAAACCTGCCCGCAAAATCGGTACGACTGTAACTGTTTTGCCTTTAATTCGCTGCGCATTAATTTCACCGCACCAGCCTTGAATGCGAATATCTTCCACATCAAAATCACGGCAGGCTTCGTAAGCCATCAGCCGTGCCAATTCTTTGGTGAGTGCGCGAAAACGATAAGTACTGCAATCGGCTTCACGCATCAGTGATAATTTGTGTTTTACCAAAGGGTGGTCAATTACGGTGATGTTCATATTCACTCCGCCGCTGCTTACGCTTTTGGAAGCACTTGCTGTAATTCGTCTGCTTCAAACATTTCCAGCATAATGTCTGATCCGCCCAAAAATTCGCCGTTCACATACAATTGCGGAATGGTCGGCCAATCGGCATATTTTTTAATGCCTTGACGAATTTCATCGTCTTCCAGCACATTCACCGTTACAAAATCTTGGCAGCCGGCTGCCTGTAAAATCTGCACGGCACGAGAAGAAAAACCACATTGCGGAAATTGTTTGGTGCCTTTCATAAACAACACCACCGGATTGGCGGTAACAATTTCTTTGATTTTTTCTTGCGTATTCATGTTATTGCCTTTTCTTTCTTTTTTAAATAAATCATTATTTGATTGTAAAATTTGTTATTTAGAAAATCTTATATGCAGTATGCCAATAATCAGAATAAAAAATCCAATAGGCACAGTAAAAAAAACCACTATAAAAGAACCAAACACTAAATGCTCAAAAGTTGAAGCAGTATGCCAATCTAAAATTACGCACTCGTCATCACTTTTACTGCTTAACCGGCAATTCAATAATACCCCTGACAATAAATCAATCAATCCCGCTAAAAATGTGATTATCCAAGGCGCAAAAGCCAATAACAATACCAATAAAAAAAATCGATTATAAATCTTATCTCTTTTTGATTCTTCTTTAATAATCAATTTCATGATTTCTACCTTTATTGTATCTCAACATTAATTCAGGCTGTCTGAAATATCAACAAATCACTTTGCAATAAAAATCATGAAAAAAGTTCTAAATACATTTAATTCCAGTACACTGCCTGTTTCTGCCAAAATTTGACATATTCACATTATTTTTTAAATAACCATTTGATAATTATTTGATTGTAAAATTTATTTTTTATCAACGGTAAAGTTCTCATAACCTTTAACAAGCGCGGAAATACAAAAATATAAAAATACGGTTACAAAGCCTGCCGCAAAGAAAGACATCATTAAGCCATCAAAATAGGGATTAAGAGGCCAACCTAAAAACACACATCCGCCATTAACCGCTTCTCTGTCTGCGCCGCAATGAAAAAACACCGAAATCAGCGCACCCATTATCAGTAATAAAAATGAAATCATCCAAGGCGTAAAAGCCAATTTCCATGCCAATGAATCAAATCGGCTTTCTTTTGATTCTTCTTCTTTAATAATCAATTTCATGATTGCCACCCCCTGTATCACATATCACAACATTAGACAGGCTGCCTGAAATCAGCGAATCACCCCGCGATGAGACGCTGTAAAGAAGGTTTTGAAAACATTTAATTCCGGTGCGCTGTCGGCTTCTGCCAAAATTTGTGCGCGGGCTTCTTCGTAGCTTAAACCTTGCCGATATAAAATTTTATAGATGCGTTTGATGTTGGCGATTTGTTCGGCAGTGAAACCGCGGCGGCGCAAGCCTTCGCTGTTCAATCCCGCCGGCTCGGCACGATAACCGGCTGCCATTACGTAGGGCGGTACGTCTTTGTGTACACCGGCGGCAAAAGCAGTCATGGCGTGTTCGCCGATGATGCAAAATTGATGTACCAATGAAAAGCCGCCCAAAATCACCCAGTCACCAATGGTTACATGTCCGGCTAAAGAAGCATTGTTGGCAAAAATGGTGTGATTGCCGATCACGCAATCATGCGCCAAGTGAACATATGCCATAATCCAGTTGTCGTTACCAATGCGTGTTTCACCGATGCCGGTTACTGTTCCCGTGTTGAAAGTGGTGAATTCGCGTATGGTGTTGTCATCACCGATGACCAAGCGCGTGGGTTCGCCGCGGTATTTTTTGTCTTGCGGCTCTGCACCAAGTGAAGCAAATTGAAAAATACGATTGCGCTCGCCGATGGTGGTGTGTCCGTCAATCACCACATGCGCACCGATTTCAGTATCCTTGCCAATCACCACGTTTGCACCGACAACGCTGTATGCGCCAATGCGAACGCTGCTGTCCAATTGTGCTTTGCTGTCAATGATCGCGGTAGGATGAATGTGAGTCATGTTGATTTTCTTGTTGAATATTGTTTTATTGGTATCACAGGCTGCCTGAAAAAATAACGCTGTTTTGTCTAATTCAAATCATCTGCCGAATCATTTCAGCGATACACCGCAGCAATAAATAATATAGCCCGATAAATAAAAATCCATCATTACGGCACAGATTTTAATATTTAACCTTATTTATTTAAATAGTTTATTATGTATAACCTACTCTAGCATAATAAAAAATAAAGTTATTCGGCTATATTTGTTTCATTTGTTTTTCAGGCAGCCTAAAGCCAAACCGCGAAAATAAATGCGTTGAACTATTTTATTTTTCCACTTGCCGTTTGGCACACATGATTTCGGCTTCGGCAGCGATTTCACCATCCACTTTCGCCACGCCTTTGAATTTGCCGATGCCGCGTTTATTTGCCAAAAGTGTTACTTCAAACACCAATTGATCACCTGGCACAACTTGACGTTTAAAGCGGGCGTTGTCTATGCCCACAAAGAAATAAATCTCATCGTCTTCACGTCCGCCGTGGCTCAAAATTGCCAGTGTGCCGCAGGCTTGTGCCATTGCTTCAATAATCAACACGCCGGGCATCACCGGAAATTCGGGAAAATGCCCTTGAAAAAACGGTTCGTTGACAGTTACGTTTTTAATTGCGGTTAACGTTTGATTGGCTTCAAATTGCACCACACGGTCAATAAGCAAAAAAGGATAACGATGCGGCAATAATTTTTGTAAGGTGCGTACATCGATGGGTAATGAAAATTCCATGTTTCTATTCCTGTAAGGCAGTGGATTCGTTGCCGGGCAACAATAAACTTTCCAATTTTTTAATTTTTTGATTCATTTCATGCAAATGACGCACATACGCCGCGTTGCGTACCCATTCTTTATGAGTCTGCAAGGGATACATTGACGCATAATGACCGGCTTCTTTGATGCTGTGGCTGACTGAAGTGGCTGCACCAATCATGGTTTTGGGCGGAATATTGAGGTGTCCGCCAATCATTGCCGCGCCGCCGATAATGCTGTACGCGCCGATGTCGGTGCTGCCCGCAATACCGGCACAACCGGCAATCGCTACGTGCGCACCGACTTTGCCGTTGTGTCCGATTTGTACTTGATTGTCAATTTTCGCGCCGATTTCAACCACGGTGTCTTCAATTGCGCCTCGATCCACGGTGCTATTCGCACCGATTTCAACATCATCACCCAGCACTACCGCGCCGGTTTGCACAATTTTAAACCATTCATTGCGCTGCTTATCCCACGCCAAACCAAACCCGTCTGCACCAATCACACAACCGGAATGCAATTCAACACGGTCTCCCAAACGGCAGCCGTGATAAACCGTTACATTCGAGTGCAGCACACAGTCGCGCCCCAGCACACAATCATCTTCAATCACACAACCTGCCAACACGCGGCTGCCTGAACCAATAATGACATTATCGCCGATAAACACCTGCGCACCGATTTCGCAATCAGCGGCAATGTTTGCGCTGCTGCTGACAACTGCGGAGGGGTGAATACCGCTTTTGGCTTTTTTCGGCGGGTGAAACAGCCGTGCCACACGGGCAAAATACAGATACGGGTCATCACTGATAATCAGGCACGGTTTCTGTGCCAAAAAATCAGCCATATTTGAATGCACAATCAACACATCGGCATGACTTGCCAGCGCATCATTTTTCAGGCGCGGATTGCTTAAAAAACTGATGTCTCCCGCACCTGCTTTTTCCAAAGGCATTAATCGAGCAACTACACGATCTTCACCGCGCAGCGTACCGCCGAATTGCGCTGCCAAAGCACTTGCCGTCCAAGTGATTTGTTCACTCATGCGTCTGAACCCTTATTGTTTGGCGTTTAAGGCTTTAATAACTTGATCTGTGATGTCAAATTTGCCATTAACAAACACGGCTTCCTGAATAATCAGGTCATAACCTTCTTTTTTTGCCAAATCAATGATGACTTGGTCGGCATTTTGTTGCAATGAAGCAAATTCTTCATTCCGGCGCAGATTATAGTCTTCTGCCAAAGCCACGGCTTGCTGGCGATATTGCTGGTCCATAAACACGATTTGTTTGATTTTTTCTTCGCGTTGATTTTCCGGAATTTTGTTGTTTTCTAAATCCGCTTTCAGCTTCAAGCCTTCTTTTTGCATCTGTTCCAGATCTTTTTGACGGCTGTTAAATTCTTTATCCAGCTTTTTTTGAATGGCTTGCGCTTGTTTGGATTCTTGATAAACACGCATGGTGTCAATAAAACCCAATTTTTGCACAGAATCTGCCCAAATCATGCCGCTTGCCAGCAACAATCCTAATAACACGGCGCATTGAGATAATGCTTTTTGAAACATATGAGTAAGCCCCTATTAAAAAATATTGGCTGCCTGAAAACAAGCAATTCCAATTAAATACTCAAAAACAAGAATGCCTTAAAAACAAGAATGCCTTAAAAAAACCTGCTTTAAAAAGCACAGGTATCCATATCGCGCTCAACATCCAATAAAGAACGGCGCGCCAATGCCAAGCTGGCCTTGGATTTATCCAGCACTGAATACAAAAACAAACCGGCATGATTTTTCAGCGGACGAATTAAATGAAATTGTTCACCCAAAGTAATCAAAATATCATCGATTTCATCTTTCATTTCCAGCATATCAATGGTACGCAAATTAGAACGCATCACTTCGGTGCTGCTTGCCGCCGCAATTTCCAAATCAATGGATACCGTACCGCCGCCGGAGAGCAGCATGCCACTTTCTAAATCCACCACGCCCGCTGCCAACGCACCGTCAACATTTAACATTTGGGAAACCGCTTGATTATAATCCATTTATATCACTCTCTTTAATAATGGTTGCTTACAGCAAAATCAGTTGGATAATTTCAGTTGAATAATTCAATAACACACACTTTCAGGCAGCCTGAGGCAAGCCGTGAAACGCTGCCGGTAAATTCCGATCGCCATCAACAAAACTAACCCATTCAAACGCATTTTCATCTGCCAAAACCTTGCGAAGCAAGGCATTGTTGATTGCATGTCCGGATTTATGCCCTTCAAACGCGCCGATAATCGGGTGTCCCACAACATACAAATCACCGATGGCATCTAAAATTTTGTGCCGCACAAATTCATCGGCATAGCGCAATCCTTCCGGATTGAGTACATCAATGTCGTCAATCACAATGGCATTGTTCAAATTACCGCCCAAACCCAAATTATGACTGCGCATCAGCTCCACTTCCTGCATGAACCCAAACGTGCGCGCTCTGGAAATTTCATCAATGTAGGATTGTCCTGCAAAATCAATTTCAAGCGTTTGATTACTGCGATGAAACACCGGATGATCAAAAGCAATGGTTAGGCGCACCTTAAAACCATTATACGGCGTAAAACGCACCCATTTATCCGCTTCGGCAACTTCAATTGTTTTTTTAATGCGTAAAAACCGCTTTTGTGCTGCCTGCTCCGCTACGCCCGCGTCTTGCAGCAAATAGATAAAAGGCAAACCGGAACCGTCCATAATCGGAATTTCCGGCGCATTCAGTTCAATCAAAATATTATCAATGCCATACGCCGCCAATGCCGACATGATGTGTTCAATTGTGCCGACTCGCACACCCAAATCGGTTACCACTGTGGACGACAATCGGGTGTCGTTAATCAAAGACGGGCTTAGAGCAATCATTTCGCCTTCTTTACCGTGCAGGTCGGTGCGCCGAAAAGCGATGCCAAAATCTGCCGCTGCCGGATGCAAGCTCAAACGCACACGTTCACCCGAATGCAAACCAACGCCGGTAACGAATACTGATTTTGCTAAGGTTCTCTGCTTCATACTGACCTCAATTTTATGATCACAGTGATTTTACTTAAAAGCAAAACACGCTTCAGCGGCACTGCACCAATCATACGGCAAGAATAAAAAAACACAGCCATTATCTTAAAATATTACCGCCGCGAATACTGTTTCTTTGACAGCCTATATTGTAAACCAAATCAACCCCGCCACATCAAAACAAACCAAATAAAGTGAACGCAAAGCTGCTCACAAAACGGTTAATTTATCCAAACTTATACACAGGCATAAAACCAAAATACACAGTTATCCACAATTGTCCCGATGTTTTCCTCAAGGAAAACCTTCGATTTATATTTTATATTTTAATTACAATACAATATCTTATAATACTTATACACAGGAAAAACCCCTTCATAAGCATCATCATCCAATTAATTATTTAAAAACAAGTATAAAAACAAGCAAATCATACGGTTTTTATTTTTTTACATTGCAAAAGCCATTTTTTCACATTACAAAAACCACCGAAAAAGGCATAATAAGCCCATTTTTGCCAACAACTCACCGCAATGACCAGCCCTTCTTTGTATCTACCGCCACGAAAAGCGCAAGCAAGTGTGATTACCCTGCCCGGCTCAAAAAGCATCAGTAACCGCATTTTGTTGTTATCGGCACTGGCTGGCCAGACAACGGAAATTATTTCGCTGCTGTATTCTGACGATACTGCGCACATGATAAATGCGTTGGAACAATTGGGTATTCACACAGAAAAACGTTCAGGTAGCCTGTTTATTCATGGCTGCAGCGGGCGGTTTAAACAAAAACAAGCAAGTTTGTTTTTGGGCAATGCCGGTACGGCTTTTCGTCCGCTGACAGCAGTATTGGCAGTCTTGGGCGGCGAATACCAATTAAGCGGTGTGCCGCGTATGCACGAGCGGCCGATTGGTGATTTGGTTGATGCTTTACGTCAGTTGGGTGCAAGTATTGATTACTTGGGCGAACAGGGCTTTCCGCCTTTGAGAATAGGTAAATTTAAAAATAGTGATGTACCGATTATTCGTGTGAACGGCAATGTTTCCAGCCAATTTTTAACAGCCTTATTACTGGCATTGCCGCTTACAGGCAAAGCACAAACCATTGAAGTAATCGGTGAATTAATATCCAAGCCGTATATTGATATTACATTGAACTTAATGGAAAAATTTGGGGTTTTGGTGAATAATGAATCCCACCGCCGTTTTCATTTGCCCGCGAACGCGGTTTACCAAACGCCCGGTAAAATTTATGTAGAAGGTGATGCGTCCGGTGCGTCCTATTTTCAGGTAGCCGGATTGCTTTCAGGCAGCCCGATTCGCGTGCAGGGTGTGGGCAAGAACAGTATTCAGGGTGATGCCGCGTTTGCTGCCGAATTGGCAAAAATAGGAGCAACTGTGGTTTATGGCGATGATTTTATTGAAGTGTCCCGTGAACCCACGCGCCAAATTGATGCTTTTGATTTAGATGCCAATCACATTCCCGATGCGGCGATGACTTTGGCAATTGTGGCACTGGCGGCAAATGGCACATCGACTTTGCGCAATATCGGCAGCTGGCGCGTGAAAGAAACAGATCGCATTGCTGCCATGTCAACCGAATTGCGCCGATTGGGTGCAACGGTATTGGAAACCGAAGACAGTATTCAGATTACGCCGCCGAAAAAACTGATACCCAATGTGCATATCCATACTTATGATGACCACCGAATGGCAATGTGTTTTTCTTTAGTGAGTTTGTTGGATACACCGATTTATATCAATGATCCGCAATGTGTAAACAAAACATTTCCGGATTATTTTCAGATTTTTGAGACGCTGAGCCATTCCGTACAACAGCCAAATATTCATATAAAATAAACCATTATTAAAGCAGTTAATCATTCTTTTGCCGATATTAACCCCTGCTTTTCAGAGCAGGAAACACGCTGTATCTTGTCTTGATTAAAGGCAAAGTTTCGGGTGATGTGTGGTTAGAGTGCAGTAAAAACGGCTCTTAAACACTGAATTATGCCGGCAAAGATATTTATTAAAGAGAAAGAACAATATAAAGATGAAAAAATTTTCAGTAAAAAAAATCGCTATTTATGGCGTGGGTGCATTAAGCGGTGCTTTATTGACTTTGAGTGTACAAAGTTATGCCAATGAGCAAAAAGAAGCCTTGCCGGTGCAGTCCATTCGTACCATGGCAGAAATTTATGGTCAAATCAAAGCCAATTATTATGAAAATAAAAGCGATGATGTGATTTTAGAAGGCGCAATGAAAGGCATGGTTGCCAATCTGGACCCGCATTCTGAGTATATGACCACAAAAGATTATGGTGATTTAAAAGAAAATACCAGCGGCGAATTTGGCGGTTTGGGTATGGAAATCGGCAGTGAAGACGGGTTTGTTAAAGTGGTTGCGCCGATTGAAGACACGCCGGCGGAACGTGCGGGGGTAAAAAGCGGCGATTACATTGTTAAAATCAACAATGAATCCACCCGCAATATGAGTGTTACCGAAGCCGTGAAAAAAATGCGCGGTAAACCCAACACCAAAATTACCCTTACTTTGTCGCGCAAAGACGAAACCCAGCCGATTGTGGTGCATTTAATCCGTGCCATTATTAAAGTTAAAAGTGTGCGTTTTCAAATGCTGGAGCCAAATTTCGGCTATATCCGCATCACCCAATTTCAAGAACGCACGGTTGCCAATTTGGCAGATGCGATTAAGCAGTTATCCGTAGAAAATAAAGGTCAATTAAAAGGCTTGGTATTGGATTTGCGCGATGATCCGGGCGGCTTGTTAAATGGCGCAGTGGGCGTGTCTGCGGCTTTTTTGCAACCCAATCAAACCGTGGTCAGTACCAAAGGACGCGACAATAAAGTTGGCATGTTGTTAAAAGCTGCGCCGAATGATTATGTTTACAGCGGTGATGACCCACTGGTGAATCTGCCGTCTGAAATTAAAACCATTCCGATAACGGTATTGATTAATTCCGGTACGGCTTCTGCCTCTGAAATTGTTTCCGGTGCATTGCAGGACAATAAACGCGCAGTGGTTGTGGGTACGCGAAGTTTTGGTAAAGGTTCAGTGCAAACGGTATTGCCTTTGTCCAACGGCGGCGCAATGAAATTAACCACTGCTTTATACTACACACCAAATGATCGTTCTATTCAAGCGCAAGGCATTGTACCTGATGTGGAAGTGTTGGATAAAACCCGAAAATTTGAAA
Source organism: Stenoxybacter acetivorans DSM 19021 (assembly GCF_000745895.1). Classification (GTDB taxonomy): domain Bacteria; phylum Pseudomonadota; class Gammaproteobacteria; order Burkholderiales; family Neisseriaceae; genus Stenoxybacter; species Stenoxybacter acetivorans. The sequence goes on from NZ_KN050771.1 coordinate 102,355, forward strand.
GCCGTGAAGCCGATTTGGGCGGGCATATCAGTAATCCATTTGGCGGCGAAGAAGTAAACGGCGAAATTTTATCGGCAGACAACGATGAAGCCGCCGCTTCTGCCGAGCTTAATAAAGCCAATGAAAAAACAGATAAAGAAGACATTGCGGAACGCCATAAACCCAATCCTGCTAAAGATGCACAATTGAAAAAAGCGTTGGAATTGGTAAAAGACCCGCAAGCATGGCAGCAATCATTGGGTTTGGCGGCAAAAAAACCGATAAAGAAAAAAGCGGATAAAGAATAATCAGACAAGCTGCCTGAAAGTATATTGATGTTTGCTGTGTTGTTAAGGGCTGTTTCGAGAAATATTAAACAGCTTTTCTGTAATCTTTCAGATGCAAATTTTTATCAGGCAGCTTTAAAAATCAATAAAGGCTTTATTATGGCTTCACCGATTTTATTTACTTTACCCGATGCTGAAAACAATGTTTTTAAGGTAGCCGAACATTTGCCTTTGATTGTGTATTTTTATCCCAAAGACAGCACCCCCGGTTGCACAACAGAAGCGCAGGAATTCAGCTTATTACTGCCGCAATTTCAAGAACTCGGGTTTAGCATAGTGGGTATTTCGCGCAACAGCGTGAAAAGTCATCAACAATTTGTCTGCAAATACGAATTGAATGTAACTTTATTGGCTGATGTTGATTCTGCTGTGTGCCGGCAATTTGATGTGATTAAAGAAAAAAATAACTACGGCAAAAAAGTATTGGGTATTGAACGCAGTACTTTTGTATTAAATCAACAAGGTGAAATTATTCAAGAATGGCGCAAAGTTCGCGCAGCGGGACACGCACAAATGGTGTTGGATTGGGTGCGCAGTTATCAATCAGCGGATAAACAGCCAAAATGATGATCAGTTATTATTATCCCGCGCCTTTTGGTCAATTGATTGTTTCGTTTACTTCTGAAAAAGAAGTATATTCAATTGATTTGCTTGATGAGGCTAAACCTGACTTGCCTTTGCTGCAAGGCGAATGGTCGGAAAAATTCAACGCTTATTTTTCAGGCAGCCTGAAAAATTTCAATTGCCCGCCGTCAGCAAACGGCACTGCTTTTCAAAAAAGGGTGTGGCAAGCGATTGCCGAAATACCTTGCGGGAAAACCGAAACCTACGGTGAGATTGCAAAAAAATTAAATTCTGCCGCCCGTGCGGTTGGGCAAGCCTGCGGCAAAAACCCATTGCCGATTGTGATTCCTTGTCATCGGGTTGTGGCAGCAAACGGCGGTTTGGGCGGTTTCAATTTGGGCGGCGGTCAGCAAGGCTTAGAGATTAAACAATGGTTGTTAAACCATGAACGCGCTGCACAATAAGCCGTTATCTGAAAAACGGCTGCCTGAAAAAATGCAGCAAATCATTGAATCTTTGCTTGATCATTTGTGGTTAAGCGAACAATTAGCAGAAAATACTTTATCTGCTTATCGCCGTGATTTAAGTAAAATTGCTTATCGTTTGCAAGAAAAACAACAGGATTGGCTCACTGTATCTGCCGCCGATTTATCTGCTGTGGTGTTTACAGACAGCGAGCAAAAAAGTTCACAAGCACGGGCGTTATCGGCATGTAAACGCCTGTTTCAGTATTTGCATGAGCTGGGTTTAAGGCAGGACGTACCCACTAAATTTTTAAAAAATCCAAAAAAAAACAATCGAATACCCACGTTTATTTCTGAAGCCCAAATTGAAGCCTTGCTTGCCGCGCCAGATATTGAAAGCCCTTACGGTTTGCGCGATAAAGCCTTGCTGGAAGTGATGTATGCCACTGGCTTGCGTGTGAGTGAAGCCGTGAAATTACGTTTAAACGAAATGGATTTACAGCGCGGTGTGTTAAGTGTTGTCGGCAAAGGCAATAAACAAAGGCTTGTGCCTTTGGGTGAAGAAGCGGTGTATTGGTTAATGCGTTATTTAACCGAATCTCGCTCGTTTCTGTTAAAAAACACACATTGTGATGATGTGTTTGTCAGTCAGAAAAAATGCGGCGTGAGCCGCCAATTGGCGTGGCTGGCAATAGACCACTATACACGGCAAATCGGCATTGCACACATCAGCCCGCACGGTTTACGCCACGCATTTGCCACCCATTTGGTAAATCATGGTGCGGATTTGCGCGTGGTGCAAATGTTATTGGGACACGCAGACATCAATACCACACAAATCTATACCCATGTTGCCAATGAACGATTAAAACAAATGGTTGCCGAACACCACCCGCGCGGCTGAAAAGAGCAGTATTGTTAAAGTAATTTTTCAAATTGATACAAAATGAAAAAATGATAATTATTCATATGCTCAGCGGTGTATTTTAATGAAATGGATTGACTGTCAAAGAAACGTCAAATTTTTGAGTGCATAAGCAAACGGTGCAGAACAAACGGACGTAAACCGCAAACAGTCAAACCATCAAATAAGGAGCAATAATAAATAATGGCTGATAACAAGAAAGAAACCGAGCGCACCGAACTTCATCGTGTTATTTGGCGCATAGCCAATGACCTGCGCGGGAGCGTGGACGGTTGGGATTTCAAGCAATACGTTCTTGGAATATTATTCTACCGTTATATCTCAGAAAATTTGTCGGGATACATCAATGCCGGAGAGCATGAAGCGGGCGACCCATTATTTGATTATGCCAAGTTGCCTGACAACCATGCAGAATTAGACCGTGAGGATTTGGTTGCCACGAAAGGCTTTTTTATACTGCCGTCTGAATTATTCGAGAACCTGCGGGCAAAAGCGGCGAATGACCCAGATCTTAACGTTACGCTTGAAAAAATCTTTAAGCACATAGAAGCATCGGCGCAGGGTACGCCCTCCGAAGCCAACTTCAAAGGGCTGTTTGACGACATTGATGTAAACAGCAACAAGCTTGGCGGTACTGTTGCACAACGAAATTCGCTGCTTGTGAAATTATTAAACGGCGTGGGTGAAATGAAGCTGGGCGATTATCGTGAAAACACGATTGACGCGTTTGGTGATGCTTACGAGTATCTGATGGGTATGTATGCAAGCAATGCCGGCAAGAGCGGCGGCGAATATTACACCCCGCAAGAAGTCAGCGAACTGCTCACACGCTTGACGATTGTCGGCAAAACCGAAGTCAATAAGGTTTATGATCCCGCTTGCGGTTCGGGTTCATTGCTGTTGAAATTTGCCAAAATACTTGGCAAAGAAAATGTTCGCAATGGTTTCTTCGGGCAGGAAATCAACATCACAACATACAATCTTTGCCGCATCAATATGTTTCTGCACGACATTGATTACGACAAGTTTAACATTGGGCACGGCAATACACTCACCGATCCGCTGCACTGGGATGATGAACCGTTTGAAGCAATCGTTTCCAATCCGCCATACTCAATTAAATGGGAGGGTGATGCCAATCCGCTTTTGATTAATGATCCGCGTTTTAGCCCCGCCGGCGTACTTGCACCGAAAAGCAAAGCTGACCTTGCGTTTATCATGCACTCGCTCAGTTGGCTTGCTACAAGCGGCACGGCGGCAATTGTCTGTTTCCCCGGCATACTCTATCGCAGCGGTGCGGAGCAAAAAATCCGCAAGTATCTCATTGATAACAACTTTGTTGATTGCATTATTCAGTTGCCTGACAACCTGTTTTTCGGGACACCTATCGCCACCTGCATTATGGTGCTCCGCAAAGGTAAAAGTGAAAATACCACGCTGTTTATCGATGCTTCCACCGAGTGCGTAAAGGTAACAAACAGCAATAAACTGACTGCTGATAATATCGACAAAATTGTAGCGGCATATGAAAGCCGCGAGAGCACAGAATATTTCACCCGCCTTGTGCCAAATGCAGAGATAGCGGAACAAAACCATAATTTATCTGTTTCCACTTACGTGATGCAAGAGGACAAACGTGAGGTTATAGACATCACTAAGCTGAACGCCGAGATTGAGCGGATAGTCAAGCGAGAGGACGAGCTGCGCCGCGCCATTGACGAGATTGTTAAAGAAATAGAGGGCGGCGCGGTATGAATAAATCCGAAATAGAAATTTATCAAATTGCTGATGGTCTGACAAAGATTGACGCACGTTTGGACGGCGAAACCGTGTGGCTTACGCTTGACCAAATGGCGATGCTCTTTGAACGCGATAAACCCACCGTGTCGCGGCATATTAAAAACGTTTTTGATGAGGGCGAATTGGACTCGTTGGCAATCAGGTTGAGGACATAGAAACATGGTCGAGGGAAAACGGGCGAACAGAGTTCGCCTCTACGTTGTCAGGTCGAAAAGAGATTGTTGCCTGAATGAATTCGTAGGGGCGAATTGTATTCGCCCGCAAACAGGTTGGGTATAGAAACACGGTCGCGGAAAAACGGGCGAACAGAGTTCGCCCCTACGTTGTCAGGTCGAAAAGAGATTGTTGTATGAATGAATTCGTAGGGGCGAATTGTATTCGCCCGCAAACAGGTTGGGCATAGAAACAGGGTCGCGGAAAGATGCAGGAGACGAGAAAAATGCAGATGACTAACATTAAGCGTACAGAACAGCTGATCGCTGTCATAAACGATATACACTTGCAGTTTTCGCAGGATTACTTTGAAACGGGTAAGGTGGAAAAGCATAACCTGTCTAAAACGGTTGTGCCGACAGAGCATATACTGCGCTATCGGCTGAACTTGCACGAGAGTATTAACGATTATCTTGCGGGTCATAACCTTGACGGTATAACGTATTACTACCGCGTCAAAACTTCGGAAAGTATTCATGACAAGATTTCTCGTTATGCGAAAAATAATGACCAATATCCGGTAAACAATTGGATGAACGATATTTTCGGCGCGAGAATGATTTTGTGTACTTCGGATATTGAGCAGATTATTGAACTGCTTGATGAATGGCAAAACACATATGGTCTAAAAAATTGGTACTTGCGCGACAAGCCCGAATACAGGGGTTTGCATGTTTATTTTAAGAACAAATCAAATTTCTGTTTTCCGTGGGAATTGCAGTTGTGGGACAAAAATGACGTGGCGCACAATATTGAAAATCACAGACTTTACAAGAGAGGGTTTGTGAAATAAGTAAAATTGTTTGCTTGTAAAAATAACACACTGTTGCGGTTGAACTAAGAATGTTATGATGAATAAACAAGAGGTTGGTTAATATGGAAAAAGATATTCGTTGGCGGCAGCGGCTTGAAAATTTTGAAAGATCTTGCAAACTTCTTTCTGAAATAGAGAATTATGAAATCAATTCAACACCCGCAATCGTGTGTGAGGGATTTATTCAAAGGTTTGAAATATGTTTTGATTTGGCTTGGAAAACCGTAAACGATTATTTGCGTTATCTCGGACACGATGTTATGCCGTCTCCCCGCCCGATAATAAAAGAAGCGTTTGCTGTTGGTATTATTGAAGAGGGTCAAGTATTTATTGATATGTTGGAAGCACGTAACTTAATGTCGCACCGATATGACGAAAAAACATTTAACCATATTTTTTTGCAAATTCAAGAATTGTTTTTTCCGGCATTGTTCAAGCTCTGCAAAAAATTAAATGAGGAAAATCAATGAATATTGGCTTATCAGAAAATCATTTAGAACTGATTAAAAAAACACTGAAAAATCAAAATATTATTCGTGCCGTTGTTTTTGGTTCACGAGCCAAAGGCAATTGGCGCGAAAATTCCGATATAGACATTGCCGTTTTCGGAGAAGCAAATATCGGCGCGTTAAGTGCGGTATTGGATGAACTGCCTATGCCCTATAAATTTGATTTATTATCGTATGAAAATATACATCATTTGCCTTTGCGCGAACACATTGACCGAATTGGGATTGAAATATATAAACGTAAATTAAGTAAACTTGAACAGCTTATCGCCGAACATTGCCCGAATGGAGTGAGGTTTGTAACGCTCGGAGAGGCGTGTACTATTGTTCGCGGAGGTTCTCCTCGTCCAATACAGCAATATATAACAACTGACCCGAACGGCATTAACTGGATAAAAATCGGTGATGTTGAAAAAGGTGGCAAGTACATCATATCAACTAAAGAGAAAATCATACCAGCGGGCGTATCTCGTTCACGTTTTGTAAAGCCCGGTGACTTTGTACTGTCGAACTCTATGAGTTTTGGCAGACCCTATATTTTGAAAATTGAAGGGTGCATACATGATGGTTGGCTTGCGATAAGCGACTTTGAAAAGTACTTTGTTTCAGATTTTCTTTACTATATGCTATCTTCTGGTGCGGTTCAGAACGCGATGCTTTCCTTGGTTTCGAGCGGAACAGTATCAAATCTAAACGCAGAGGTTGTGAAAAGTATCCGCATTCCCCTCCCGCCGTTGCCCGTACAACGTGAAATTGTCCGAATTTTGGATAATTTCACGGAGCTTACAGCGGAGCTTACAGCGGAGCTTACAGCGCGGAAAAAACAATATGAATATTATAGAGATAAACTCTTGAAATTTGATGCTGACGCGAACACAATCTTTACAGACAGACAGACAGACAGACAGACAGACAGACAGACAGACAGACAGAGGAGAATAGTATGGACAACGTTAGGGAAAATAGCGATAAATCTTGATGCTAAACGAAAACCCGTGACAAAAGGAGTGCGCGAAGCTGGAGAGTTTCCGTACTATGGCGCAAGCGGTATTGTTGATTATGTCAGTGATTATATCTACGACGGCGATTATTTGCTTGTATCCGAAGATGGAGCTAATCTTGTGGCAAGAGTTACACCAATAGCGTTTTCGGCAAGTGGAAAGATATGGGTGAATAATCATGCTCATGTTTTGAAGTTTGAAACTTATGCTGAGCGAAGATTTGTTGAATTTTATCTAAATATGATTGATTTGAGCCGTTTTATCTCAACGGCGGCACAACCTAAACTCAATCAAGATAATCTCAAAAAAATCCCCATTCCAGTACTCTCCCTCACCGAACAAGCCCGCATTGTTGCCATACTTGACCGTTTCGACACACTCTGTACCGACTTAACAAACGGGCTTCCTGCCGAAATCGCGGCGCGCAAAAAGCAATATGAATACTACCGCGATAAATTATTGACCTTTAATGAGGCTGCCTGAATAAATTCGTAGGGGGTTGCATTCGCCCGCAATCAAGGTTGAACATAGAAACACGGTTGAGGGAAGACGGGCGAACAGAGTTCACCCCCTACGTTGTCAGGTCGAAAAGAGATTGTTGTATGAAGGAATTTGTAGGGGCGAATTGCATTCGCCCGCAATCAGGTTGGGCATAGAAACACGGTCAAGGGGAGACGGGCGAACA
>NZ_KN050771.1:110040-113552 GCF_000745895.1 Stenoxybacter acetivorans DSM 19021
CCCGCAATCAGGTTGGGCATAGAAACACGGTCGAGGGAAGACGGGCGAACAGAGTTCGCCTACGTTGTCAGGTCGAAAAGAGATTATTGTATGAAGGAATCCGTAGGGGGCGAATTGTATTCGCCCGAGCCCCTGCGGTGTTGCCCGAACAATGGATAATGTGATGAAAGAATTGCCAACGCGCAAACGCAACCGTTTGCAAGGTTACGATTATTCTCAAAACGGCGCGTATTTTATAACAATATGCACAAAAGACCGTGCCGAAATATTGGGGCGTATCGAACGCACACCTGTAGGGGCGAACTGTGTTCGCCCGCTATTTCGCCCGAAATTATCAGAAATTGGGTGCATTGTTGAAAATGAAATATCTGTTATATCAAATACATATTTCAATATTTTTGTTTTGCATTATGTGATTATGCCAAACCATATCCATATGATTATTTTTAACGATGGGCAAGACGGGCGAACCGTAGGGGCGAATTGCATTCGCCCGCACCCTACGGTGTCACGAATTATCAAACAATGGAAGGGCGCAATAACGAAAAAGATTGGTTATTCTGTTTGGCAAAAATCTTTTCACGACCACATCATACGTAACGAAAATGACTATAAACGCATTGCCGAATATATTCAAAATAACCCTGCAAATTGGGAAAATGATTGTTTTTATGGGGGTAAATAATGAACCAAGTGAATATCGTTGCCAAAACATCGCTTGAAACTGTTGTCGCTGAATATACGCCTGTGGAAAACCGTTCGGACGCTTATCAGTCTGAAGCGGCGTTAGAAGCAGCATTTATCAATTTGCTGGTTCAGCAGGGCTACGAACACATTAAGGTAACGAACGAGGCGGCGTTAATTCAAAATATGCGTGTTTGTTTGGAACGGCTGAACAATATGACCTTTGCCGATGCAGAATGGCAAAGGTTTTTTTCTTCGTGCGTGGCAAATGCAAACGAAAGTATTGTGCAAAAGACGCGTCGCATTCAAGAGGATTTTGTTCAGGCGTTCAAACGCGATGACGGCACAACAAAAAACATTTATCTGATTGATAAAAAACATATTCACAATAACTGCCTGCAAATCATTAACCAGTATGAGACGGGGAGCGGAACGTATAAAAACCGCTACGATGTAACCATTCTGGTAAATGGTCTGCCGCTCGTACATATTGAATTAAAACGGCGCGGCGTGGCTATTCGTGAGGCGTTCAATCAAATCAATCGTTATCAGCGCGACAGCTTTTGGGCAGGGTCGGGCTTGTTTGAGTATGTGCAGCTTTTCGTTATCTCGAACGGTACAAATACCAAGTATTACAGCAACACAACCCGCGAGCTTTCCGTTAAAGAAGCGGCAGGCATTCGTAAAACCAAGAGAACATCTAACAGCTTTGAGTTTACTTCTTTTTGGGCGGACGCAAGCAATAAGGTGATTGCCGATCTTGTGGATTTTACCAAGACGTTTTTTGCCAAGCACACGATTTTGAGTATCCTCACGCGCTATTGCATGTTTACGAGCGAGGATTTACTGTTGGTGATGCGTCCGTATCAAATTGCGGCAACCGAGCGGATTTTGAGCCGTATTGAGATAGCGAATAATTATAAAAAGTATGGCACGGTTGAAGGTGGCGGTTATGTTTGGCATACCACGGGCAGCGGCAAAACGCTGACGAGCTTCAAAACCGCACAACTTGCCGCGGCATTGCCGTATATAGACAAGGTGTTGTTTGTTGTTGACCGCAAAGACCTTGATTATCAAACAATGAAAGAATACGACAAATTCGCAAAAGGTTCGGCGAACGGCAATAACAGCACCAATGTGCTTGCGGAACAGTTGACCAAGGCAAACGGCGAAATGCTCAAGAGCAAGCAAACTAACCAGCCGATAATCGTTACAACAATACAAAAACTCAGTGTATTTATCGCCAAGAATAAGGCACACGATATATTCAAGAAACACGTTGTGCTGATTTTTGATGAGTGCCATCGCTCTCAGTTTGGCGATATGCACACGGCGATTATTAAGGCGTTCAAGAACTACCATATATTTGGATTCACGGGAACGCCGATTTTTGCCGCAAACTCAAGCAACAGCGGCAATCCCTTGCTGAAAACCACCGAACAGGCGTTTGGCAGCAAGCTTCACAGTTATACAATAGTAGATGCAATCAACGATGGAAACGTTTTGCCGTTTCGTATTGATTTTATCAATACTGTTAAGGAAAAAGACGGCATCGCGGACAAGAAAATCAGTGCGATTGACGCAGAACGGGCATTGCTTGACGATAAACGCATATCGCTTGTTGCGGACTATATCCTTGAACACTTCGATCAGAAAACCAAGCGCAACGAACACTATACGGTTAAAGGCAAGCGGCTGGCAGGATTTAATTCCATTTTTGCCGCATCAAGCATTTCCGCCGCTAAACGGTATTATGAAGAATTGCGCAGGCGCGGTAGCGGGCTGAAAATTGCAACGATTTTCAGCTATGCCGCCAATGAAGAAGATGCGGACGAGGAATTTGATAACGACAGGCTGGATAAAAACAGCCGCGATTTTCTCGAAAGCGTGATTGCGGACTATAACGCCATGTTCGCCACCAACTACGATACCTCAGCAGACAAATTTCAAAACTACTATAAAGATCTCTCACAGAAGGTGAAAGACCGCGAGATTGACCTGTTGATTGTCGTGAATATGTTTCTCACGGGTTTTGACGCAACGACACTAAACACGCTGTGGGTAGATAAAAACCTCCGCCAACACGGACTGATGCAAGCGTTCAGCCGAACTAACCGCATACTCAACAGCGTGAAAACGTTTGGGAATATCGTCTGCTTCCGTGATCTGAAACAGGCTACCGATGAGGCGATTTCTCTATTTGGCAACCGCGAAGCGGGCGGCATCGTTATTATTCGCACGTTTCGTGAGTATATGGACGGATATGAAAAAGACGGTGAGCAAAAGCCCGGTTATACCGAGTTAATTGAAAAACTCACGACGGAGTTCCCACTCGGTTTGCCCATTATCGGCGAAGAAAACCAAAAGGAATTTATCAAGCTGTTTGGTGCAATTCTCAGGCTGCGAAATGTGCTGACGGCGTTTGACGAATTCGAGGGTAATGAAATAATTTCAGAGCGCGACTATCAGGATTATCAAGGTGTGTATCTTGACTTAAAAGATAGGGACATGACAACCAAACAAGGCATTAAAATGTCTAAAAAGGAGTCATGGCAATGGTTTGCAAGTACCAAAAAAGTTCGTCACTTTCTGATGCAAAAATGCGGCAAATTATCAAGTGTTTTTCGCTTGATTTAACTGCCTCTCAAACCGCAAAATTAACCGGAATCAGTCGTCAGTCAATCAATCGAATATACACAAAGATTAGGTTGCGAATTTTTACGTATTGTTTGCAAAATACGCCTTTCAACGGGGAATTGGAAGCCGATGAAAGTTACTTCGGTGCCAAGCGGGTGCGCGGTAAGCGCGGGCGCGGTGCCGGCGGTAAA
>NZ_JQKE01000004.1 GCF_000745895.1 Stenoxybacter acetivorans DSM 19021
GCCAATCTGGATAACAGTTCGGGAATTGCGGTTTTTTCATTGGATTTTTCAGCCGTGGCTTGTTGCCCCAGTACTAAATTAGCTTGAGCGGCAAACGCAGACACCAGATGCAATGGCTTCTTATCTGCCTTGCCTGAACGGCGACTGGTTTTGCCATCTATCGCAATAATTTCGTTATCTGCAAAAATCGGCAATACGCCTCGAACCCAGCGGTAGAATGCTTGTTCAAATTCATCAGGGTCAATGAGAGAAAACACTCGCCCAAAAGTATCGTGTGAGGGAATACAGGGTAAGGAAGGAATTAGCTTCTGAAACCATTCAATTTTTTCTTTTGCCCATTGCTCCATCTCAACAAAAGTATCCGCCCCTGCCAACGAGGCACATATGGCAATGGTTAAAATGGCAGGCAACGAGTAAGCAATTTTGTGTTTTCCACGTGGATCTTTAATTTTTACCAATAAATCCAACAAATTATCTGTTTTTTCTATGATGAGTTTCTTTCTGATGAGAATAATTTATAGAAAATAATACACTATGGCTTAATTGATTAAAATGGTGAGAGAAAATTTTTCATGCGATTGCCCTGGGAAGGTGATGGTTCAGAAGGTATTGTTGCGGTTCAATATCACGGCAACGATTATTTAAGCGGCGGCAGCGGCAGTGACCATATGGCAGGCAACGGCGGTGATGACTGGCTGTTTGGCGGCGATGGCTATGATGTGCTTTTTGGTGATTCTTCCGTGGGCTATGATGTGTTTAGCGATCCTTCCGAGGATAATCATGAATTAAACCAAACCCAAATCGGCAATGATTATTTATTCGGCGAAGCGGGTGATGATGAAATCTTTGGCGGTTTCGGCGACGATACTTTAGACGGCGGCGAGGGCTATGATCAGTTATTTGGCGGCGGCGGACGCGATTATTTAATCGGCGGCAACGACGATGATTATCTGTACGGTGATTTTTCCTTTGGTATCGGGAACGATCAGGTTGCGGTTGCCGATGAATACGATGATGTTTTGGACGGCGGCGCGGGTGATGATGAATTATACGGCACTCAAGGCAATGATACCTTATCCGGCGGCACGGGCGATGATCGATTATGGGGCGATGATTATGCTGCCGGACATCAGCACAATCAAGACATGGTGGGTGATGATCGCTTGTATGGCGGCGATGGTAATGATTGGTTATTTGGCGGTTACGGTGATGACCATTTAGACGGTGGTTTGGATATTGATTCTTTAATTGGCAGCGGCGGACAGGATTATTTGGACGGCGGCAGCGGCGATGATTATATGTGGGGCGATTTTTCAGATGGAGATGGGCGCGATGTGATTCCTGAAAGCGATGAATACGATGATGTTTTAAACGGCGGCGACGGCAATGATCAAATGTGGGGCGGACAAGGCAGTGATGCGTTGTACGGCGGTGCGGGAAACGACTATTTAGACGGCGGCGATGTTGATTTAATCGGCGACGGCAATGATCGTTTATACGGTGAAGCGGGCAACGATACTTTGGTAGGCGGTTTGGGTGATGATGTCATAGACGGCGGCACAGATGATGATCACATGGCAGGAGAGGACGGCAACGATACACTGAATGGCGGTAGCGGCAATGACTTTTTGTGGGGTGATTTAAGTGCTCTCCCCACAGACCAGCTGCCGGAAACAGGGGGCAATGATGTTTTGAGCGGCGGCGATGGCGATGATTATTTAGATGCAGGGTCTGGTAACAATGTTTTAAATGGCGGCAACGGCAACGATACGCTGTGGGTTCGTGGTGGCACCAGTATTTATACCGGCGGTGCGGGCAATGATGTTTTTCAAGTGCTCCGCCAAGGTTTGGGGGTGCAGACCATTACCGATTTTGAAGCCGGCGATGTGTTGCTTTTGGTTGATGCGGCATTTTCGGATTTTGAATTTCGCCGAAACCAAGATGATTTGGTATTAAAGCTCAAAAGAGATACCCAACAGCAAGTGATTGTTCAAGGTTATTTTTTGCTGCCTGATGATGCTGCGGCATTTATTGTTGAACAGAGCAGTCAAACGGGTTTTGACCCGTTTGGGGTAAAACTTGAGTTGCTGATTAATGATTCCAACGGCGGCGTAGATCCTGTTGATCCTGAAGATCCTAAACCCATCAACACCCCGCCTGTTGTTGGTGAACCACTTGCCGCGCAAACCGCGCAAATCGGCAATGTGTTTCAGTTCAAGTTGCCTGAAAACGCCTTTACTGATCCAGACGGTGATGTTCTGATTTACCGCATCAACAACATACCCGATTGGCTGCACTTTGACGAAGCCACAAATACTTTGGTTGGTACGCCGCCGGAAGGCAGTGTCGGCAGCCTGAACATCGAAGTATTGGCAATTGATCCGAGCGGTGAACAAGCGGCGCAAACGTTTGTTTTGAACATTCAACCAAGCAACCACAACCAAGCCCCCGTAGTCGGTATCCCGATTGATGCGCAAACCATCACCGAAAACAGCGAATGGACATTCAGGCTGCCTGAAAGTGCGTTTACCGACCCCGATGGTGATGTTCTGACTTACCGCATCGGCACCATACCCGATTGGCTGCACTTTGACGAAGCCACCAAAACTTTGGTTGGTACGCCGCCGCAAGGCAGTGTCGGCAGCCTGAGCATTGAAGTCTTGGCAATTGATCCGAGCGGCGAACAAGCGGCGCAAACGTTTGTTCTGAATATTCAACCAAGCAACCACGCCCCCGTAGTCGGCACGCTGATTGATGCACAAACGCTTACCGAAAACAATGAATGGACATTCAGGCTGCCTGAAAATGCCTTTACTGATCCAGACGGTGATGTTCTGACTTACCGCATCAACACCATACCCGCGTGGCTGCGCTTTGACGAAGCCACAAATACCTTGGTTGGTACACCGCCGCAAGGCAGTGTCGGCAGTCTGAGCATCGAAGTATTGGCAATTGATCCGAGCGGCGAACAAGCGGCGCAAACGTTTGTTTTGAACATTCAATCAAGCAACCACGCCCCCGAAATCGGCACACCAATTGATGCACAAACGCTTACCGAAAACAGCGAATGGACATTCAGGCTGCCTGAAACTGCCTTTACCGACCCGGACGGTGATGTTCTGACTTACCGCATCAACACCATACCCGAGTGGCTGCACTTTGATGAAGCCACAAACACCTTGGTTGGCACACCACCCAAAGGCAGTGTCGGCAGCCTGAACATCGAAGTATTGGCAATAGATCCGAGCGGCGAACAAGCGGCGCAAACGTTTGTTTTGAACATTCAACCAAGCAACCACGCTCCCATAGTCGGCACGCTGATTGATGCGCAAACGCTTACCGAAAACAGCAAATGGACATTCAAGCTGCCTGAAACCGCATTTACCGATGCCGATGGCGATACACTCAATCTAACCGCCACCTTGGAAAACGGCGAAGCCCTGCCAGAATGGCTGCAATTCAATCCCGACACCCAAACCTTCAGCGGCACAGCCCCTTCAGGCAGCCTCGGTAATTACAGCATCGTCATGACTGCCGCCGACCCATACGGTGCAAGCATTTCACAAACGTTTACGCTGGCTGTTCAATCAGCCCCGTACACCGTGGTTATCGGTACAGAACAACAAGATTTCTTATACTTAGACGACCACACCACAGCCATTCATATTGATGGACGCGGCGGTAATGACAGCATCAACGGTTCAGCGTATTCAGACATCATCAGCGGCGGCGATGGTAATGATCGCATCTGGGCAGGTGATGGCGAGGACTTGCTAATCGGCGGCGCAGGTGATGACCTTTTGGGCGGAGATGAGGGACGCGATATTTATGAATTCAGTAAGGGGCATGGTCAAGATGCGATTTGTGAATATGAATACAACGTTGCCAACACCATTCGCTTCACCGATGTTTCCTTCAGTGAAGTATTGTTTCAAATAACGGATACACGCAGTTTGATTTTGAGTGGTTATCAAGCGGGTGATCAAATTGAAATACGTCAGTTTTTCTCCAAAGAATACGGCTTGGTTGATACCTTTGTGTTTGCCGACCAAACCCTCACTTTGAGCGACTTCCAAACCATCGGTTTTACCATGCACGGCAGCGACAACAGCGATTGGCTCAGTGCCGGCTTTCCTTTGGTGGGATACCCCTTGAATTTATACGGCGGCAACGGTGATGACTGGGTTACTGGCGACAGTTTCAATGATGTACTGTATGGTGAAGCCGGCAATGATAATTTATCGGGAGATGACGGCAACGACATCTTGGACGGCGGCATTGGCAACGATGGCTTAGTGGGCGGAGATGGTGATGATTGCTATGTTTTCAGTGGCTTATTCGGTCAAGACATTGTTACCGATATGGGCGGGGCTGATACTTTGCGTTTCACTGATTTAAGTCTGGCGGATTTGTTGTTTGATAAAAATTACGGTCAATTGATGCTTTACACTCAAGACGGTGAGAATAGCGTGCAGATTGCCGGTCAATTGAATGATAATCCTCGATACAAAATCGAGCGTATTGAATTAAAAGATGCGGTGTTGGAAAACATAGATTTCAGCCAATACCTCGTTGCTACTGACCCGCAGCCGCAATCAATGACGGTGTTTGATGAGTTGAATCAGATGAATCAGCTGATGCAAACGGCTGGAATTTTATAAACGCTTTATAAGCGTTTTATCAAAGTGTGTTGTCAGCTTTTATTCAGGCAGCCGATTGGCAAGTGCATGAACTGATTTTTTAGGCTGACTGCACACTTTGATTGCTGCATTTGATTGCGGCAGAAGCAGGGCTTTTTTCAGGCAGCCTATGATTATCTATCGGTGGCTGCCTGAAATTTTATGAAAAAATATTCGCAGATGATGTACTTACAACCAAACGACTTTTTTCATTACACGCCAATCCGAAACAATCAAGCTCCATATAGCAGAAAGCGGAATGGAAAGCCGTATCCATGTACAATCCAGGCACAATCCATGTGCAGAAAATAGTTGTTTCGCTGTAAGACAAGTATAAAGGCTGCCTGAAAACGGTTTCAGGCAGCCTGTTGTTTGGTATTCGGTTTTTTATTTAATCTGCTGAGATAATCACTTTCATGGCTTTTTCGGCAGCGGCGTTGCTGAATACTTTATAGGCTTGTTCAAATTGATTCATGCTGAAACGGTGGGTAACCAGTTTTTGCGGTTGGATTTTTTGGCTTTTTAAAACGTTCAGCAGCATGGGGGTGCTGGTGGTATTAACCAAGCCTGTGGTGATGCTGATGTTTTTAATCCACAGCTGTTCCAAGTGCAGGTCAACGGGTTTGCCGTGAACGCCGACGTTGGCGATGATGCCGCCTTTGGCGACGATGTCTTGGCACGCTTGGAAAGTGGCGGGAATGCCAACGCATTCAATGGCAACATCAACGCCGTCGTTATTGGTTAATGCGAAAATCGCTTTTTGAACATTTTCGCGTGATGGGTTGATGGTGTGTGTGGCACCGAATTGCGTTGCCATTGCCAAGCGTTCATCGTCGTTGTCGATCATGATGATGACGGCGGGCGAGTAGAATTGTGCGGTAAGCAATGCTGCCATGCCGACAGGACCGGCGCCGACAATGGCAATGATTTGACCGGGCTGAACTTTGCCGTTTAATACGCCGATTTCAAGACCGGTGGGCAGAATGTCACTGAGCATCACGGCGGCTTCTTCATCAACGCTTGGCGGCAATACAAACAAGCTGTTGTCTGCGTGCGGGGTGCGCACGTATTCGGCTTGGGTGCCGTTGATTAAATGCCCCAGCAGCCAGCCGCCGTCTTCACAGTGTGCGGGCAAGCTGCGTTTGCAGTAACGGCAGCCGCCACAGGAGGTGATGCAGGAAATAAGAACTTTATCGCCTTTTTTGATGTTTTTAACAGACGAACCAACTTCTTCAACAATACCGACACCTTCGTGTCCCAAGGTTAAGCCTGCGGGTACTTCGGGCGTATCGCCTTTGAGAATGTGCAAATCAGTGCCGCAGATGGTGGTCTTGAGAATTTTCACCACTGCATCGGTGGCTTGCTCAATTTTGGGTTTGTCTGCTTCTTGGTAACGAACAGAACCGGGACCGTGATAAACCATGGCTTTCATAATTGACTCCTTTGGTGTTCGCCAAACTTAATTGCCAATATGACGCTCAACCCGAAAAATACGCCGATTCAAAATATAAAACCAAATAAAAAACACATTCTGAATTCGGCACGAAAACACAGAATTGCATCGGGTTTATTGCGGTTTGCGCTGTGTTCAGAACCATTGGCAATGGGTTTTGCGAAATGGGTAAAAAATACCGATTACAGCAACAGTATTGCAGACAGGTACAAAATGTACTTGTGTGCGTAGCATCATACGCTTGTTCCGTTTATGCGGTAATGAATTTTCAATGACACAATAATCATGACACCGCTAAAACGTAAATCCGCTTTGCAATTCTTCATCACCCACCAATTCAACCAATAAACCATACAACGGCGCAAGCGCGGTATAGCGTCGGGCGGCGCGGCGTAAATAATTGAGAAAACGCGATATTTCGCTGCGGTATTTGCTTTTTCCGTCGCGGTGGTGCAAGCGGGCAAAGATACCGGCAACTTTTAAATGACGCTGTACGCCCATTAATTCAAAATCGCGGTAAAACGCGTCAAAATCGGCAGGGACGGGCAGTTTGGCGGCACGGGCTTTTTCCCAATAGCGTATCACCAAATCCAAGACAAATTCTTCTTCCCATTCCAGAAAAGCATCGCGCAAAAGGGATACCAAGTCATAGGTAATCGGCCCGTACAGTGCGTCTTGAAAATCCAGAATGCCGGGTCGTTCGCGGGTGAGCATTAGGTTGCGCACGATAAAATCGCGGTGAACATATACTTTGGCTTGTGCGGTAATAACGGGTAATAAGGCATTGAGTGTTTGCTGCCAGCTTTGCTGCTGCTTCAATGTGAATGATTTGCCCAATTCTTTGGCAACAAACCATTCCGGAAACAATTGCATTTCGCGCCGCAATACTGTTTCATCGTATTCAGGCAGCCTGTCCGGTTCGCTGGCTTGCTGTAAAACAATCAATTCATCAATGGCTTCCAGCAATAAGGCTTTGTGCACTTCGAGGCGGCTGTCGTGCTGAAGTGCCGCCAAATAAGGTGTGCTGCCCAAGTCGCTTAATGCCATAAAGCCGTGTTCTGCATCGGCGTGGTAAATTTTGGGTACATTTACCATGTGAAACAATTGCTGTACACGGATATAGGGGACAATGCTCATTTTGTCGGGCGGTGCGTCCATGCAAATCACGGTATTGCCGTCGGCAAAAACAGCACGGAAATAACGGCGGAAATCCGCATCGGCGGCGGCAAAATTCAGTTTAAAGGTTTGTTCCGGATAGCGTTGGGCAAGCCAGTTTTTTAATTCGGTTTCGCGTTGCATAATGTTTTTTCGGGTTAGAATACGCGCTATTTTAACGGGCAAATTGAGCTTGGGTGATAATTTGAAGCCATTGTTTTCACAAAAGCCGCTGGTTTCGGCATTGGCAGCCGTGTTTGTGGTGTTTTCCGCATCGGTTTGGGCGGAAGGGACTGTAAGGCTGCCTGAAAAAACGAATACTGATGATGCGGTTTGCCAAGCATCTGCCGCTTCGCCGTTGCCGAATATCTCAGGCAGCGGTGAGGCGGCTTTGCCAACCGATGCCGTGCGCGTGGTGGCGGATAAGGTGGAAGGGCAATCACAGGTGCGCGTGCGCGCTGAGGGTGATGTGATTGTTGAGCGCAACACGCAAATTTTAAATGCCGATTGGATAGATTACGATCAAATCACACAAGATGTGCGTGCGGGTGATGCGTTTGTGTTGAACGACGGGCGCAGTACGGTGGCGGGTGAAACTTTGAATTACAACCTCGATACCGAACATGGGCGCGCTGAAAAAGCCCGTTTTGAATCACAAACGGCACAACGGCGTTTGCAAGGCGAGGGTGGTGTGGTGCTGATGGCGGGCAAACAACGATACCGTTTGGAAGATGTTAAATTCAATACCTGTCAAGCGGGCGATAACAGCTGGTATATTGCCGCCAAAAGCATGGACGCGGATTATGAGCAAAATATCGGAGTGGCGCGTGATGCTCGGTTTGTGTTCGGCGGTGTGCCGCTGCTCTATACGCCGTGGATTGATTTTCCGCTTAATGGTGAACGTAAAAGCGGTTTGCTCACACCCACGGTTAAAATCGGTTCTGACGGCTTTGAATTGACTGCGCCGTATTATCTGAATCTTGCCCCCAATTATGATGCCACTATTCGCCCGCATTACATCAGTCGGCGCGGTTTACAATTGGGCGGTGAGGTGCGTTATCTTGAGCCGGCTTTTCAAGGTGAAGTGCAAGGAGCGTGGCTGCCTGATGACCGCAAAAGCCGCTACAACAATCGTTATGAAATAGACTGGGTGCACAGTCATCAGATCGGTGGCGACGGCAAAGTCGGCATTGATTTCCACCAAGTATCCGATGACGATTATGACCGCGATTTTTGGGGCGGTATCGGCAGCAATGATGTCAATCTCAATCGGCAAATCTGGCTGAACCAAGAAACCAATGCTTGGGGCGGCAGATTGAGTAATTATTTTACTTTTCAAAAATACCAAACCCTTGCTTCGGAAAGCGGCTATAAAAATGCACCTTATGCGCTGATGCCGCGGTTGTCGAGCAATTGGAATCGTTATCTCGGTAACAATTACAATATTAATGTATTCGCGCAAGCCACTCGCTTTACGCACGACAGCAAACAAGAAGGTAGCCGTGCGGTGCTTTATCCGAGCGTTGCCGCCGATTATCACAACAGCTGGGGTTTTATTCGTCCGAAAGTGGGCGTACACGTTACGCACTATGATTTGGACACGTTTAAACAAGAAAAACAGCGCAGCTTAAACCGAGTTTTGCCCATTGTGAGCGTGGACAGCGGCGTGGTATTTGAGCGTCCGTGGCAGATTCGCGGGCATGGGTTTACCCAAACTTTAGAACCGCGGTTGTTTTACACATATATTCCGGGGCGTGAACAAAATGACTTGCCCTTGTTTGATGCGTCGGAAAACAGCTGGTCTTACGAACAATTGTTTCGTGAAAACAGGTATTCAGGGCAAGACCGAATCAATGCCGCCAATTCCTTAACAACTGCTTTGCAAACGCGGGTGTATGATGATAAAAACGGCGCGGAGCGGTTCAGCGCGGGTATTGGTCAGAAATGGTATTTTAATAAAGACAGTGTTTTGTTAGACGGCTCTTTGCAAAAAAATGAACGGGATCGCTCTGATATTTTGATGTTTGCCCGCGCCAATCTGAACAATCAAATTTTCTTGGAAACCCATTGGCATTACAATGAAAATTTGAATAAAACCGATCGCGCTGATTTGGGTGTGCGTTATCAGCCCGAAATCGGCAAAACAATTTCGGTGCGCTATCGGTATGGGCGGTACGAGGAATTGTATGACGCGCATTACGGCAAAACCCAACAAATTGATGCTGCTTTGCAGTGGCCGATTAAAAATCGCTATTCTGTTGTGGCGCGGTATAACTATGATTTCAGCCACAGCAAAGCCCTTAATCAATTGCTGGGTTTGGAATACCAAAGTCCTTGCCGTTGCTGGAGTGTCAGCGTGGTGGGGCAGCGTTATGTTAATGAAGTAAATCACAGTAAAAATGCGGTTTTTATCCAATTGCAATTGCGTGATTTAACCAGTGTCGGTAATAATCCGTTCACACAGTTGCGCACGGCGATACCGGGCTACAGCAATATTTATAATATGAGGTAAAGGGTAGTATGAAACACATCAAGCAAAATTTGTGGGCTTTGGGCATATTATTACTGGGTTTTCAGGCAGCCTTGGCGGCGGGTATTCAGAGCGTGGACAGTATTGCGGCAGTGGTGGACAACGAAGCCATTACTCAGCGCGATTGGGACAATGCCGTTACTCAATTAAACCGCAATGCCGCGCCGAATAATCAGCAAAGCGATGATCGTGATCGAATCCGCAAAGAAGCCTTGCTTAATTTAATCAACCAAAGTTTGTTGACTCAGGCGGGTGAACGGGCGGGCATTCAAATCAGTGAGGCAGACATTGATGATGAGCTGGCTCATGTGGCGAAAACACAAAAAATGACGGTGGACGCGCTCTATCGGCAAATCGCCAAAGAGGGCGTTAACCGAGATACTTTGCGGCGCACTGTCCGCAAACAATTGCTGGCTTATCAAGTGGTGCAAAGCGAAGTAATGAGCAAAGGGCAGGTGAGTGATGAAGAAGTGGCAGAAGCAATTCAGCGCGCCCAAAGAGAAGGCAAACCATTGCCGCCGCCCGTTGAATCACACACTTATCATGTACAGCATATTTTGATTAAAGACGATACGGAAGACACCCGCAAGCTGGCGCGGCAAATCTATGAGCTGGCACGTACCGGTACTTCATTTGCACAATTGGCATCGCAATATTCACAAGACGGCAGTGCCTCGCAAGGCGGTGATTTGGGCTGGCTGAGTGAAGGGCAAACCGTGCGTCCGTTTGAAGCGGCATTCAAAGCCTTAGAACCCGGACAAATCAGCCAACCTGTGCGCAGTCAATTTGGCTGGCACATCATCAAATTGGTTGAAATCCAAGACATGAATACGCCGGAAGAGCGGCAGTTTAATGGTATGCGTGAAGTATTGGTGAAAGAGAAACGCAGTGCTTTGTATAGTCAATTATTACAGCGATTGCAAGAGCAGGCGTTTATTCAGATTCGGGCTAAGTAAGTTGAAAGTGAACAGTGTATTTTAGAATTTCAGGCAGCCTTGATTAAGTTCTTGGTTGCTTAAAGATATTTGGAAAGAAAATTTGAAATATACATTAAGAACCCATGTTCAAAAAAATTCTTAATAAAATCATATGATGTCAAAAAATGACTCAATCATCGCCCATTGGCTATCTGTCAAATCACTCGGGTACATAAAGGATTACCTACTATCTTGGTTTATCTGCTAATTATACGCCATATGATTTTATTAAGAATTTTTTGAATATTGGTTCTTAAATATTATTGAACATAGGTTCTAAGGAAACTGAATTTCATGTTCATTGCCAAAATCAATAATATTCACTAAACAGCTATCTTTTGCACATGGATAGGGTTTTGGCTCAAAATTAAAATACTTGTTATTGTGAGTGAATTGCGGCAGTTCGGTTTCTATCGCAGAGCTTGATTGTTTCGGATTTTCGCACCGCTTTTCTCCGCACTGCGATGGTATTGTAGAATTTTGAAAATGCAGTTGTTCAGCTGTATCTGCAAAATTTTGTTGATGTGGTTTTGGGACTGCTCCATTTTAGCTGTCAAATTTTCGGAGCACCTTGCTAATTCTTGCAATTAACAGGAGTCTGCCAATGTCTTTTATTCGTAAAATATCCGCAAGACAATTGAGCGTATTGGCTCTTGTTATTTGGTGTTGCGCCTTGGCGTTACCTTGTTTGGTTACCTATTCAACAGAAGACTATTTGATTGGTCTTGCCATATTATTAATGGGCTGGTTTTCCTTATTAATGGGTAATTTTGCCTGGCTTGCCAATATCTTTTTTTTCTATTGTATTAAGCGTTTATTTTCAAAGAAAGTGCCCACTAATGCGGCAGTCATTACGGTTCTGTTGTCATTGGATACTTTTCGTATTACCCGTTATTTAGCCAATGGAGTGGGATCATATGCAACAATTTATGGATATGGTTTGGGCGTTGTTTTTTGGTTTTTGTCTATCTGCTTGATGTTTGTGGCTGTGGGGGTGCAGCAAAGTGAAAATAATAAGCCATTGCAAAAAAACACAAGGGGGATTAAAAAAACTTTCTCCGGCTTTTTGTGCTTGGGTTTATGTCTGCTGTTTATTATGATCGGCACAACGATTTATTTCGCTGTTCATGATCGATTGATAGCTAATCCGGAGGAAAAGCAAAGACTTAGCCATGTTGCTTTCAAGCGCGGCAAAGTGTGCAGTGCGCGAATAACCGTTCCTCAGCCAATTCAAAATATATCAGGGCCGATAAAATTGGTGCTGGGTGAAAATTTAACAATGGCGAGGTATCCATTTGCTCAAATAAAAGATTTACTGAGTTATGGTATTCAAAGCATACGTGTTGATGGACGAGATTTCACCTATGATGCAAATTCACCAAGTGGCGGGTTGGTTTCCGTTCCCTCCGTAGGTAAAGCAGCTGCTTTTCTTTATGTAACGGAAAGACCGAAAGATGGGATTACCGTAAGACTGGTGGAAGCCGAGACCAGACGCACAGTGTTTGAACAAACATGGAAAAATGTTAATGATGGTTCTGGTACTTACTGTCCTGATTATGATACTTTTTCAAGAGCAGATGAGCAGCCAAGACTGATTCTCACGCAAGCATTGGGGCTTGACGGTATTCAGAATACAGCACAACAAAAGCAAGAAAATAAATATTCTGAGATTGAGGGTGTTATTGTTAAGCGCACTCAAGGCATGCCAATTGGTAGATTGGAAAATAATATTCATTGTCCCGATGATATTGGTTGGGGACGTATTCCTTACGATTCAAAAATAGATACAGATGGAAATCCATTTCAAGTAAGGGATAAAGCGTATTATTTGGGTAGAAGTTATGATGGAATACAGAGAGCGGTATGTGAGGGCGAGTTTGTCTATATCTATCAGGTTTATGAAAAACCATACAAGGAAGGGCAATATATATTCAATATTCATAAACGATCACTCGGTGATTTTAAACAAATGTGGCAAAGGAGAATGACTGTTTCAAACATCAGTCCCGCGATTCATGAGATCGATTTAATCATTCAATCCATTAACAGCACAGCAGATGGTGCAATGCTAGAGCTTATTGATGCGAATTCAGGTGAGATGATGCAGGTGCAAGTTCCGATACATGATTAAGGTTGTTTGAACACACTTTGGTCAAAGTGAACTAAATGCCCTGGCTGAATAATTGAGCAAACAGCACCAAAAAATCAAGCCATTTTTGTGTAAACAAAAATGGCTTGATTGATTTTGTTGATTTAATCTTAATTTTCTTGATTCAATGCTTCTTCTACTTTTTCTTCCGGTGTATGGCGCACATCGATGCCTTTTGCCAAATACACCACGTGTTCGGCAATATTCACGGCGTGATCACCAATGCGCTCTACCGCACGGTTCATGGACATCAATTCAATACCGGTGCTGATGTTGCGCGCGTCTTCGGTCATGTGGCTGATTAAATTGCGGATTTGGCTGCGGTAGTCGTGGTCTAATTCACGGTCTGCATTCAATAAACTCAATAATGTTGCGGCATCAATGCGGGCGAACGCATCTAAGGCTTGATGCAGCATATTGCCGGCATGGTGGCACATGCGGTTGAAATGATAAAAATTAGCGGTCAGCACACGCTCCTGATTCAGTAAATCATGTGCAATCAGTGCCGCTTTTTTGACTTCATCGCCGATGCGCTCCAAATCAATGGTGATGCGGCTTACTGCCAGTATCAAACGCAAATCCCCGGCGGTGGGCTGGCGGCGTGCGATGATGCTTTGGCATTCGTCATCAATCAGCAATTCCATCTCATTGATTTCTTTGTCCGATTCAATCACCGTTTGCAAGGTATCCATTGCCATGGCGGACAAGGCTTGTTGTATGACGCTGACTTGTCTTTCAACCAAACCGCCCATTTGCATCACGTGTGTGCGCACATTTTCCAGCTCTTGGTGAAACTGGGTAGAGGTATGTTTTGACATAAAATTAGCATTCAATCAGTAAGTTAATAAATAGTGGGAATTGTATTTGAGTATCATGACAAAACCATGACAAAAACCACAGGTCAAAGATGTTTTAATGAAATAATGTGTTGATGGAAGTATAGCAGTTAAAGCGGTTGGCGATATCGCTGCGGTGGGCGGTGAGCGGATATTTTGCGGCATGATTGAATTTCAAGCATCTGCCTTTATATCGCCTTTATATCACATTTGAAATCAGGTATGATTTCAAAGATTTTCAGCAAAAAAAGAACTGTGGCTGCCAATGTTATTATCAATCGCCGCCGATATTCGGAATCATTGAGCAGGGCGGACATCAGGCGTGATTTTTCCGCGAGGGAATAAGTGTTATCAGAATTGAAAGTAACCGCTTAAAAAATGACCTGATAAAGCGGTTGTCAAAATCAACAGCTGCCTGAAATAACTGAAAGTGTTGTTTGATTCAGGCAGCCTGTCTTTTGTTAAATTATTGAAAAATTAACGTAATCTATTATTTGTAATCACTTTGGTTGTGGAGTTGGTATATGTGTGGTGTTTTGGGTGTGGTTGGGCATGAGCCCGTGAATCAGTTGTTGTACGATGGTTTGCAGATGTTGCAGCATCGTGGGCAAGATGCGGCGGGAATTGTTACCGCACAGGGGCAAATGTTTCATATGCACAAGGGCAAAGGCATGGTGCGCGATGTGTTTCGCACCCGCAATATGCGTGATTTGCACGGCAATATCGGTATTGCCCATGTGCGCTATCCCACGGCGGGCAATGCCGGCAGCAATGCCGAGGCACAGCCTTTTTATGTGAATTCGCCGTTTGGTATTGTGTTGGCACACAACGGCAATCTGACCAATACCGATGAGTTGTATCAAAACGTCTGCTTTACTGATTTGCGTCATATCAATACCCGTTCTGATTCCGAAGTGTTGCTGAATGTATTTGCGTGTGAGCTGGAAAACCAGGTTGGCAAACAAGCGCAGCTGCGTGTGGACAATATTTTTGATGCGGTTGCTGATGTCCATCGGCGCATACGCGGTGCGTATGGTGTGGTGGCGTTGATTGCGGGTTATGGTTTATTGGCGTTTCGCGATCCGTTTGGTATCCGCCCCTTGTGTTTGGGCAAAAAAGAAGAAAACGGATACACGGATTATATTGTGGCTTCGGAATCGGTGGCGTTTCCGAGTCTGGGCTATGATTATGTGCGCGATATTGCACCCGGAGAAGCGGTATTTATCAGCATGGACAGGCAGTTACACGCCCGCCAATGTGCTGAAACCACGCAGCTGAATCCTTGTTTGTTTGAATATGTGTATTTTGCACGCCCGGATTCTGTGCTGGACGGTGTGTCTGTGTATCAGGCGCGTTTGAATATGGGCATCACGCTGGCTGAAAAGGTGCGGCGTGAGTTGAATTTAGATGACATTGATGTGGTGATGCCTGTTCCCGATACCAGCCGCCCCAGTGCTATGGAGCTGGCGCAACACTTGGGTAAACCTTATCGTGAGGGTTTGTTTAAAAACCGCTACATCGGGCGCACCTTTATTATGCCCGGGCAGGCGGTGCGTAAAAAATCAGTGCGCCAAAAGCTCAATCCAATGGGCTATGAGTTTGCGGGTAAAAGTGTGCTGCTGGTGGACGATTCCATTGTGCGCGGCACCACCAGCCGTGAAATTGTGGAAATGGCGCGCCAATCGGGTGCGCGCAAAGTTTATTTTGCGTCTGCTGCGCCTGCCGTGCGTTTTCCGAATGTCTATGGGATTGATATGCCCACACGCGAAGAATTGATTTCCAATAACCGCATTCCTGCCGAAGTGGCGGCGGAAATTGGTGCAGACGGTGTGGTGTTTCAGGATTTGGCGGATTTGGAACAGGTGGTGCGCGAACTCAATCCGCGCATTGAGGGTTTTGATACGTCTTGTTTCAGCGGCTGTTACATCACGGGTGATGTTGATGATGCGTATTTGGAACGCCTCAGTGCAGGCAAGAAATCTTCATCGGCAGCGGCGTTTATTGCGCCGGGCTTGGTGGATCACAGTGTGCGCGTGGGGGACGAAGAAGAGTAAATCAATGTGCGAAAGCTGCCTTTACCCGTCTTTTAACAGCGGTGCAGACAATAAATGGCGATATTTGTGCTGAAATTCGTGCTGAATAGTTAAGGAAATAAAATGAGTGTATTGCAAACGGTAAAAACATTGGGGCAGCAAGTTTGGCTGGATAATTTATCGCGGTCTCTGATTCAATCAGGCGAGCTGGCGCAATGGCTGGCACAGGGCGTGTGCGGTGTAACGTCTAATCCGGCAATTTTTCAAAAAGCATTTGCACAAGACGCACGCTATGCCGATGATGTGGCGCGGTTAAAGCAGCAGCCCATGAGTGCCAAGCAGCGTTATGAAGAGCTGGCGGTGTTTGATGTTCAGGCAGCCTGTGATGTGTGTTTGCCTGAATATGAGCGCAGTGGCGGCGTGAGCGGCTTGGTGAGCTTGGAAGTGGCTCCTGATTTGGCAGACAAAGCAGACGCCACCGTTGCCGAAGCGAAACGGTTGTTTGCCGCCGTCAATCGTGCCAATCTGATGATTAAAGTACCCGCCACCGATGCCGGCTTGATTGCTTTAACCGAACTGGTTGCCGAAGGCATTCATGTCAATCTCACTTTATTGTTTTCGCGGCAGCAAGTGATGCGTGCGTACTTCGCTTATTGTGCGGGCTTGAGCCGCCGTCTGGATAAAGGGCTGCCGATTTGCGGTATTCAAACCGTGGCGAGTTTTTTCTTGTCGCGCATTGATACGGCTTTAGACAGCACGCTTCCTGAACATTTGCAGGGAAAAATCGCCATTGCGCTAGCCAAAACCGCATATCGTGATTGGCAGGCATTTTTCGGCGGTGCAGATTTTGCGGCATTCGGTGTGCAAAATGCCGCTCCCATGCGTTTGTTGTGGGCATCTACCGGCACAAAAAATCCCGCTTATTCTGATGTGCTGTATGTTGAAAATCTGATTGGTGAACATACCGTCAATACTGTACCTGATGCGACTTTAGCTGCCTTTGTTGATCATGGTATTGCTGCATCAACCTTAACGAAAAACAGTGATGAAGCTCAAGATGTATTAACCGAATTGGCGGATTTGGGAATTGATGCGGAAGCACTGGCATTGCGTTTACAGCAAGATGGATTGGCACTGTTTGTTAAGGCATTCGACGATTTACTGAAACCATTGGCTTAACCATTGATGCAAAAGCAATTGAAAAATACCGTTATGGTTTTCTGATGAACAGTTTTGTTTGCCTTGGCGATTGGATACGCCAGAGTGGTTTACCGCGTTTGGAAGCGCATATACTGCTGAGGCATATCGGCGGGTTCAGTCATGTACAATTGATTACACAAAGTGATTTCAGGCTGCCTGAAAACCTATTGATGTGCTTAAACCAAGCAAAAGAGCGGCGTATTCTGGGTGAACCCATGGCTTATATTTTGGGTGAACGCGAATTTTACGGGCGCGTGTTTCGGGTGTCTCCCGCCGTGTTGATACCGCGGCCGGAAACGGAGCATCTGGTAGAAGCGGCAATAAAAAAATTACCGAAAAACGGGCTGATTTGGGATTTGGG
Organism: Stenoxybacter acetivorans DSM 19021; assembly: GCF_000745895.1. Classification (GTDB taxonomy): domain Bacteria; phylum Pseudomonadota; class Gammaproteobacteria; order Burkholderiales; family Neisseriaceae; genus Stenoxybacter; species Stenoxybacter acetivorans. The sequence goes on from NZ_JQKE01000004.1 coordinate 17,374, forward strand.
AACAGGCAGCGGGGCGATAGCGGTAACGCTGGCGTGCGAGCGGACAGATGCAGCGGTGTGGGCAAGCGACATCAGCGAAGCGGCTTTGCAGGTAGCTGCTGATAATGCGGCGCAAATGAATGCGCGGGTGCGATTTATTCAAGGTGATTGGTTTGATGTTGCGCCCAAGCCGCAATCGGTTGATGTTTTGGTTTCTAATCCGCCCTATATTGAAGTGAACGATGCGCATTTGAGGCAGGGCGATTTGCGTTTTGAGCCGCAGGGCGCACTCACGGATTTTGCCAATGGCTTAAGTGCGATTGAACGCATTGCCAAAGACGCACCGCTGTATTTAAAAAAAGGCGGCTGGCTGTTGCTGGAACATGGATTCAATCAAGGCGAAGATGTCAGGGCGATTTTGAATCGGTATGGATTTATCCATATTGAAACCGAACGCGATTTGGCAGGTTTAGAGCGGGTGAGTTTGGGGCAGCTGGGTGAATGACTTTCCTGCTGGGTCAGCATTCATCTTCTTCGGTGATGATCATGGCGCGGGTTTGCTGCCATGCTGATAAGCAGGCGGCATAGTGCGCCAGCGGAATATTGACTTTCAGGCAGCAATCCATTTGCAAATCCTGCGATACAACGGTTGCGCCGTGTTGTTTGACTAAACGCAGTGCTTCACTTAAATGCGGATATTCACAGCGCAGGTGAACCATTTTTTGGATTTCTTTTTCAATTTTCGGTGCATTGGCAAGCGCAAGGGCGGCGGCGGTTTTATAGGCGTGAATCAAACCCGGCACACCCAATAATACACCGCCGAAATAACGCACCACCACCACCAAAACATCGGTTAAATCTGCCGAATCAATTTGCCCCAAAATCGGTCTGCCCGCACTGCCCGACGGTTCGCCGTCGTCGTTTGCCCGAAAACGGGTGCCGCGAACACCCAGCCGATAGGCATAGCACCAATGCACGGCTTTGTGGTGTTCCTTTTGCAAGGCTTGTACCCGTGTTTTCACATCATCTTCATCGCCGATGGGGTATGCAAACGCCAAGAAACGGCTGCCTTTGTCTTTAAATTCAGCTGCCGCATCGGCACAAATGGTGGTGTAAGCGGTTTGCATGCGTTTTTTCAGGCAGCCTGTTAAGCTGCTTTTTGGGCGTTGTTGCTGATGTCTTCCAAACGCAAGCAAGCCACTTGTCTGCCTTGCCATTCGCGCAACGGCGGCTCGGTTTGCCCGCATTCGGCTCGTGCATAAGGGCAGCGCTGGTTCAGCGCACAGCCGACAGGCGGATTGAGCGGGCTGGGTAATTCACCTTTTAAATGCAAATTGGTTTTGTGTCCGTTGACGCTGGGCGCGGCGGCGAGCAGGGCTTGGGTGTATGGGTGCTGCGGATTTTCAAAAATAGCCTCTTTGCTGCCGTGTTCGACTGCTCTGCCCAAATACATCACCATCACATCGTCTGCCACGTGGCGCACCACGGATAAATTGTGCGAAATAAACACATAGGCGGTGTGGTATTCGTCTTGCAAATCCATGAATAAATTCAATACTTGCGCTTGAATGGATACGTCAAGCGCAGACGTGGGTTCATCGGCAACCACGATTTTCGGGTTTAACATCATGGCACGCGCCAAAGCAATGCGCTGACGCTGACCGCCGGAAAACATGTGCGGATAACGGGCGGCGTGTTCGGGACGCAAGCCGACCTGTTTCATCATGGTGTGTACACGGTCGCGCTTTTCGGTTTTACTCAATCGGGTGTGTATATCCAATGGTTCAATAAGCGATTGGGCAATGCTGTGGCGCGGGTTGAGGCTGCCGTAGGGGTTTTGAAACACCATTTGAATTTGGGTGCGCAAATGCTTGAGTTCGGCTTTGTTTAACCGAGCGGTGGCTTCATTGTTGATAAATAATTCACCGCTGCTGGGCTGCTCAATCAAAGTGAGCTGGCGGGCAAGAGTGGATTTGCCGCAGCCGGATTCGCCCACCACTGCCAAGGTTTTGCCCGGCATCAAAGAGAAAGAGACGCCATTGAGGGCTTTAACCACGGCTTTACCTTTGCCCAAACCCAAAGAAACGGGATAGTGGCGATGCAGATTATCGGCTTTTAAAACGGTATTGTCGCTCATGGCTGACTTCCTTCATGGCGTTTCGGTAAAGTGGCGTGAATACAGCGAACCAAGCCGTGCGCACTGATTTGCATTGATGGCGGCGTGCCGCAGCGGTCTTGTTTGTAGGGGCAGCGCGGCGACAGCAGACAACCGGCAGGACGGTCGTATTGGCTGGGAACAACACCGGGCAGACTGTGCAGACGGCTTTCGCCAACCGCCAATTCGGGAATGGCTTGCAGCAAGGCTTCGGTATAGGGGTGAGCAGGCTGCCTGAAAATATCGGGAACCACGCTGGTTTCAACCACTTGTCCGGCATACATCACTGCCACATCGTGGGCGTTTTCTGCCACCAAGCCCAAGTCGTGGGTAATCAGCACCATTGCCATGTGGGTTTCGCGCTGTAAACGCGCCAGCAATTCCATGATTTGTGCTTGCACGGTAACGTCAAGTGCCGTGGTGGGTTCATCGGCAATCAGCAATTTCGGTTCACATGCCAATGCCATGGCAATCATCACGCGCTGGCTCATGCCGCCCGAAAGTTGGTGCGGATAGACTTCCATGCGGTTTTTGGCATCGGGAATTTCCACGAGATTCAGCAAATCCAAAATCCGTTGCTGCACTGCTGCACCACGCAAGCCCAAATGGGTTTTCAAGACTTCACCGATTTGCATTTGCACGGTGAAGCTGGGGTTTAGGCTGCTCATCGCGTCTTGAAAAATCATGGAGACATCTTTGCCGATGATTTGGCGTTTGGCACGTGTTGATAAGGCTTGCAAATCTTGCCCGCCGAACATGAGTTTGTCAGCGGTAATGGCGGCAGAATCGGGCAATAAGCCCATGAGTGCCATCATGGTAACTGATTTACCCGAACCCGATTCGCCCACTACTGCCAGTACTTCACTTTTTTTCAGCGACAACGATACTTTATCCACCGCCCGAAAGGCGCGGTGTCCTTTGCCGAATGTAACCGACAGGTTGTCTATTTCCAACAGCAATTCTTCTTTGTTCATATTAAGACACCTGTTTCAATTTCGGATCTAAAGCGTCGCGCAAGCCGTCGCCTGCCAAGTTAATGGATAAAGCCGACAAGAAAATCGCCAAGCCCGGCCAAATGGCGAGCCACACATTGCTTTGAATGTATTGCCGTGCCGTACCGAGCATTGCTCCCCATTCGGCATCGGGCGGCTGAACGCCGAAACCCAAGAAACCAATCGCACCCGCGTCCAAAATTGCCGATGAAAAAATCATGGTGGCTTGCACAATTAAGGGTGCCATGCAGTTGGGCAGAATGGTGATGAATAGCAGACGTAGCGTGCCCGCGCCCATAATGCGCGAAGCGGTTACGTAATCCCGCTGCAATTCCACCATAGCGGTAGCGCGGGTGAGGCGGATAAAGGGCGGCATGCACACCAATGAAATGGTGATGATGGTATTGGTCATCGACGGGCCCAAAATGGCGGCGATAATCACTGCCAGCAATAAACCGGGATAAGACATCAGGACATCGTTTACCAGCATCACCACTTTGCCCCAGAGCTTCGGCCAAAAAGCAGCAGACAGCCCCAAGCTGACGCCGGTAATCATTGCCAAAAAAGTGGCGCACAAGCCGATAAATAAGGAGTAGCGCGCACCGTACATCAGCCGCGATAAAGTATCGCGGCCGGCATCGTCCGTGCCCAGCGGGAACATGGCAGTGCCGCCCTCTAAAAAAGCGGGCGGCAATTGTTCTTGTCCTGAAAACAATTCAAAAGGATCGTGCGGTGCGAGCCACGGTGCGGCTAAGGCAATCACAATCATGCCTGCCAATACCAATAAACCCAATACCGCGCCTTTATTGCGGAAAAAAGTACCGATAAATAATTGCCATTGCGCGGGCGGTTTGGGCGCGGCAATGGTTTCGGAAACGGTCATGTTGGTTGTTCCTGTATTTTTATTCCCGACAGTAAAAGGTTTCGGGGTTTGAAACAAACCGATTGCAACAAACTGCATTTTAAATGAAACCAAAAAGGCGGTTTGTTGTCTCCGGTAACAAAAATCTGCCGTTGTTTTCTGTACGGCAAAAAATCAGATTGGCTTTTGTGAAGATTACGGGCAATCAACGCGCCAAATAATAAATTGATTTTTTTATAATTTATCAATCAGCTTACGGGCAGGCTGCCTGAAAAACACACAAAAATTTTCAGGCAGCCTGTTTGTTCCACCGTTCACTGTTTGTTGTTGGTTAAATCAAACCCTGCTGCTTTAACACGGTTTGTACGCCTGCATTGTTTTCCACGCGTTGATAAAAAGCGGGTAAATGTGCATATTGGCTTAAATCAATGCGTAAAGATTCAGCCCATCGCAGCGTGGTGTAAACGTAAACATCGGCAGCGGTGATAACAGAACCGCTGAGATAGTCGCTGTTGGCCAATGCGTTGTTGATTGACGCATACAAGCCAATCACTTTGGCTTTGGCTTTTTCTTTAAATTTGGCTTGTGCGTCATCGCCGTCGGCAAGGCGAGCGGCACCGAAAATCAAACCGATGGCAGGGTGCAAATCACTGTTGGCAAACGCCAGCCACTGACGCGCCCGTGCTTGTGAACGCGCATCGCCGCCGCCGTGAATGTTTGCTTGCGGCACGAGGTCGTTCAGATAATCAATAATGGCGGTGTTTTGGGTTAAAGTCCAATCACCGTCCACCAATAAAGGCACTTGCCCTTGTGGATTGAGTGCCAAATATTCAGGTGATTTAATGAGCTCACGGGTGGCGGCTTCGGCAACAAAATCCAAACCGGACCAAACCAAAGCAGTGTGCGGCACAATGGAACACGCGCCGGGTAAATAGTAGAGTTTCAACATAAAATTTCCTCATTGATGATGTTGTGAAAACAGTTTGAAACGGTGAAACAACAAAAAATCAAATTATTATTTTAAAAATAAGGCAGTCAGGGCAGTATTTTTTTAAATGTTTAAGGCTGCCTGAATCTTCGCTGCGGCTTCGTCCACGCCGATTGCCACTGCTTCAGTGCTGCGGCGTGCTTGATATTCTACCGTACCCGCCTGCAAGCCGCGATCGCCAATCACGATGCGGTGCGGGATGCCCAAGAGTTCGGAATCGGCAAGCAAAACGCCTGCGCGTTCATCGCGGTCGTCAAGCAAAACTTCGATACCGGCGGCGTTTAGTTGTGCATAAATTTTATCGGCAGCGGCTTTGACGGCTTCGGATTTGTGGTAATTCATCGGCACAATCACCACGCTGAACGGTGCCATGCTGTTTGTCCAGACAATGCCGCGCTCATCATGGTTTTGCTCAATGGCGGCGGCAACAATGCGGGTAACACCGATGCCGTAGCAACCCATTTCCATGATTTGGCTTTTGCCGTTTTGATCCAGATAAACGGCATTCATGGCGGCGGAATATTTGGTGCGCAACTGGAATACGTGTCCCACTTCAATACCACGTGCCAGTTTCAGGCAGCCTGTGCCGCAGGGGCTGGGGTCGCCTTCAATCACGCTGCGCAAGTCCACAAATTCGGGTTCGGCAGCATCACGCCCGAAATGAAAGCCTGTGTAGTGGTGGTCGTCTTCATTGGCACCAATCACCCAATTGCTTCCTTTTTCGGCGGCAAAATCGGCATACACTTTGCCTTTAAAGCCCACAGGACCCAAAGAGCCGCCGTTTGCCCCGAAGGCTGCCTGAATGGCTTCGGCAGAAGCAAAGGTCAGCGGGGTTTTTACATCCGCGAGTTTTTCGGCTTTGATGTCGTTGAATTGGTGGTCGCCGCGCAGCAGCAGCAATACCAAACTGCCGTCTTCTTCGCCCTCAACCACAATGGATTTCAGGGTTTGTTCAATGGGTATGGACAAAAAGGCAACCAATTCGTCAATGGTGCGCACATTGGGTGTGTGAATTTTGCTTAAAATCTGCGTGGGCGCGGCGCGGCTACCTGAAAGCGGCAGGGTGGCGGCAAGTTCCAAGTTGGCGGCATAATCAGAAGCATCGCTGTAGGCAATGATGTCCTCGCCGCTGTCTGCCAATACTTGAAATTCGTGTGAACCCGTGCCGCCGATGCTGCCGTTGTCGGCGGCAACAGGGCGGTAATTCAAACCCAAGCGGTCGAAGCTGCGGCAATAGGCGTTGTACATGTCTTGGTAGGTGGCTTGCAGCGAGGCGTAATCAGCGTGGAAAGAGTAGGCGTCTTTCATGATGAATTCGCGCGCACGCATGATGCCGAAACGCGGGCGTACTTCGTCGCGGAATTTGGTTTGGATATGGTAGAAATTCAGCGGCAATTGTTTGTAGCTTTTGATTTCGTTGCGCACAATGTCGGTAATCACTTCTTCGCAGGTAGGGGCGAAACAAAAATCACGGTTGTGGCGGTCTTTGATGCGTAGCAATTCTTTGCCGTAAAATTCCCAGCGGCCGCTTTCCTGCCACAATTCTGCCGGCTGTACGATGGGCATTAACAACTCAATGGCACCGGCGCGGTTCATTTCTTCGCGAATGATGGTTTCCACTTTGCGCAACACGCGCAAACCCATCGGCATCCATGTGTAAAGTCCGCCGGCTTCGCGTTTAATTAAGCCGGCGCGCAGCATGAGTTTGTGGCTGATTAACTCGGCTTCGGCAGGTGCTTCTTTTAAGGTTGAGATAAAAAAACGGCTGGCTTTCATGCGAAATACCTTCTGAAAATTTTTTGGCATTGTAGCGGAATAGGTACGGTAAAACCACTTTGTCGGTGCGGCGGTGGTCAGTGAGCGGCATCGGTATTGAGCGGTTTTCTTTAAAATTCAAGGATAAAAAACGGTTATTTGTTTTTTACTAAAATTAACAGAAACGAATTGTTTTTTGTTTTCTCGGGTTTTTATGTCGGTGTTTTAAATGCCTTACAGCAGGATACGACCTTATTGGTGTGTTTGTCATGTGCTTGACCTGACAAGGTAATTTCGATAAAATTACCCGTTTCGCATTATTTGTGCGAAATTTTTGAAATCCTTTTCACTGGAGTTGAGTATGTACGCGGTCATAAAAACCGGCGGTAAACAATACAAAGTTACCGTTGGCGAAAAATTGAAAGTAGAACAGATACCAGCCGAACTCGACAGCCAAATCGAACTGAACGAAGTTTTGATGATTGCTGACGGCGAAGCGGTAACGGTGGGTGCGCCCTTTATTGAAGGCGCAAAAGTAACCGCCAAAGTAGTGGCACACGGCCGCGGCGATAAAGTACGCATTTTCAAAATGCGCCGCCGCAAACACTATCAAAAACATCAGGGTCATCGCCAAAATTTCACCCAAATTGAAATCGTGGCAATCGCTTAATTTTTGAGTTTTTAAGGAGTAGTTAAATGGCAACCAAAAAAGCTGGCGGTAGCTCTAAAAACGGCCGCGATTCAGAAGCCAAACGCTTGGGTGTAAAAGCCTATGGCAGTGAATTGATTCCTGCCGGTTCTATTATCGTTCGCCAACGCGGTACTCGCTTTCACGCGGGCGACAATGTGGGCATGGGTAAAGATCATACGCTGTTTGCCAAAGTTGATGGTTATGTGGAATTCAGAACCAAAGGTGCATTAAATCGCAAAACAGTGAATGTGCTTCCTTATACCGGTGCTGATGAATAATATTTTCATTGTAAAGTGATAATAAAATCATTGTTTTTAAAAATGCTACTTGAAATAAAACATTAAAATCAAGTGGCTTCAAAAACGGAAGCTGAATTCTGTATGATGCGGAATTCAGCTTTTTTCTTAACCGAAAATCAGTCCTCAGCCTTCTGGGCGAAGTCAGCGTGTTTTTGCTTTGTAAGACCGGCAGGAAAGAACGATTAACCACAATACTGCTTTGCAGATTTGCCAAATTTTTCAGGCAGCCTGTAACTTAAAGTTTGTATTGTGTTTGTTGTTTTCTGCTGATTTGCCGATGAGCGCAAAAATAGTGATAAAATCGCTGAAAATTTGATGCTGCAAGACTTTTTGGTGATTTTTAAGCATGTTTTGCGGTATTTTTCACCACGAATAATATTTGCTTGAGTTATTTTTCAACTGCATTTTATGATCCGTATCTTATTAAAACAGACAACTTTTTGAAAAACACCTTCATGAAAAATCCGTTCTCATGGCAACTTGGTTCTGCTTGGATGGTGGTTGCCGCCTTTTTTTTCACGCTGATGGGTGTATTGGTTAAGAAAACCGCCAATGACTTCGATTTTGGTTTTTATGAATTGGTGTTTTGGCGCACGATATTTGCCGTTGTGGTTTTGGGTGTGCTGGCATTGGCTCGCGGTGACCACTTTTCGACACCGCATTGGCAGGCGCATATCTGGCGCGGTGTGGCAGGTTCTTTAGGGGTATTGCTGTTTTTTTACAGTATTGCCAATTTGTCTTTGGCAACGGCAACCACGCTCAGTTACACCTCTGCGATATTTTTGGCATTGCTTTCATGGTTGTTTTTGAAAGAAAAAATTGCGCCGATGACTTTATTGGTGTTGTTGGCGGGTTTTGTCGGCGTAGTATTGCTGCTGGGACCTTCATTTTCAGCAGGACAATCCTTGTCTGCCTTAATTGGTTTGTGTGCCGGTTTGAGCGCAGCGTGGGCGTATTTACAGGTGCGTTACTTGGCGCAGCTGGGCGAACCGAATTGGCGGGTGGTATTTTATTTTTCGGCAGTGGCGGCTTTGATGAGCGCGGCATTGAGTACCTTAAACGGCTGGCAGCCTTTAACCGCACAAAACCTGCTTTATGTGCTGGGCATCGGGCTGACTGCCACACTGGCACAGCTGGCATTAACGCAAGCGTATCGAGTGGGCAGAAAATTTGTGGTGGCGGCTTTGTCTTATCTGACAGTGGTTTTTTCTGCTTTGCTGGGTTTTATTTATTTGGGCGATACGCTGCACTGGCAAGAAGTGCTGGGTATGGGTATTATTATCGCTTCAGGCATTTTGAGCAGTGTGCGTAAAACATCAACGGTAAACTGAAACCAAGGGGACAATATGATTTCTATCCGCGAACAAAGCTATGGTTTGAATGTGGCTTTATATAATGAATTCACACTGGAAGATTTTCGCACTTTTGAAGAAGCGGTGGCGCAAAATGCAAAGCGGGTGCATCGGCCTGATATTTTGCTGGATTTATCCATGCTGAATGATTTCACCATTGACATGGCGTGGGAGCAATTGCGTTTTATGAACGACCACGGCGATGATTTCGGGCGCATTGCCATTGTGGTGGACGACATTTGGATTAAACTGGGTGCGCATATTTCCGGTTTACTCACACATCAACACCCAAAATACTTCACAGACACTGCCAAAGCACATGAATGGCTACTGGAAAGTGTCTGAATTCAGCTGAATTCAGCCGATTGGGTAAAAAAGCACAAGTTTATCGGCTTGTGCTTTTTTGTGTGTTCCATTCAAACCGCAATCAGAACGGTTTAAAAATCACCAAATACAAAGCCGCTGCCATTAATAATACGGGAACTTCATTAAACACACGATACCAGCGGTGGCTGCGCTTGTTTTGCCCGCGCTCAAAGTTTCGCAGCAGTTTCAGGCAGCCCATATTGTAGGTAAACAGCAGCAAGCCCAGCAGCAATTTCACATGAACCCAGCCGAATGACCACCAGTGATTGACAAACACAACCCACACACCCGCGATTAAAGCCAATATGCCCAGCGGTGTCATAAAACGCAGTAATTTTTGTGCCATTACCAGCAGCCGTTGGTACTCAGCACTTGCGGGTGCACTCATTGCCAAATTCACGTAAATACGCGGCAGGTAAAACAAACCGGCAAACCACGCAATCACAAAAAAAACATGAATCAATTTCAACCATAAATACATAAAAATTCCTTGATAAATAGCGGTTTAATCACCCATTACGGCGTATAAACTGCTCTGCTAACCGTATCCATTCCAGCCATTGGCTGATCATCAGCAAATAACTTTCTTCTGCCAGAAATTTCAGCTTGGATTGCCACGTTGTGTAGCGGCTGGTGGTGGTGGGCGACAGCTGGGCGTTAAGTTCCAATATTTTGGCAATATAGGCTGCCCGCGCCATATGATACGGGTCGCTCACGATAATTATCGACTCAATATTATTGTTTTCTGCCACTTCTTTGGCATTGAGCAAATTTTGATAAGTGTCGCGCGAAGTGCTTTCGTAAACCATATTGTCTTCAGGCACGCTGTGCTGCAATGCGTAATTTTTACCCACTACCGCTTCACTCAAAAAGCCTGATTTGGGTGTGCCGCCGGTGAACAATAATTTTTTTACCACACCGTTTTGATGCAGCAAAATGGCGTGATTAATGCGCTCACGAAACACGGGCGATGGTTGCTTATACCACGCCGCCGCACCCAGCACCACCGCTGCATCAGCAGGTTGTAAAGGCGTTGGGCGGCTGTGATACAGCACCAAAGCCGCGCACACTGCCAAATGGGTGAAAATCAGTAATAAGCTGATTTTCAAGCCCAGCCAAACGGCATGTAAAAATCGAGGAAACGGAGATAGCATAAAAGGGTTAATATATAAAAATTTAAGGAAGCAAACGCTCAAGATGATCCAACGGACGGGCAATCACAGCCTTGCCGCCGTAAACCACAATCGGGCGTTCAATCAGAATTGGGTATGCCACCATTGCCGCAATCAAAGCGTCCTCATCAGCCTTGTCCAAATGCTGTTCTTGATACACCGCTTCACCTGTTCGCATCATTTCACGGGCAGATTTTACGCCCAATTGGTTCAGCAGCCGATGAATTTCCGCCTCATCGGGCGTTTCTTGCAAATACGTCCGCAAGCACAGCTGTACATCGTTTTCTTGCGCATATTCTTGCAGCCGCGCCAAAGCCGCACAGGATTTCGTACAGCGCGGATTGTGATAAATCGTTATCATTGATTTGGTATCCATATCACCCATTTTAAAAGTTATCAATACTGTTTTGGATAAAGGAAAGGCGGCAAGATACCAGATTTTTCAACTTTTCAACATTAAAAAATGGCTTTCAGGCAGCCTGAAAAATCAATTAACTGCTTCGTTTATCAATGGCTTTATTCTATAATGTATCGCTTTATCAAAACTTAACTGATTAAGCTGTATGCAAATCTATTTCGGCAGTCTGCACAAACCGTTTTTTCCGCAAGGTGCGGCAGTAACCATTGGTAATTTTGACGGTGTGCATCTGGGGCATCGGCACATTGCCGAGCGTCTGAATCAAGAGGCGCGCGCACGGGGGTTGGGCAGTGTGGCGGTGGTGTTTGAGCCGCAGCCGCCGGAATTTTTCGCGGGCAAAAATCAAGGTAAGATGCCGTATCGGTTAACGCCTTTGCGCGATAAATTATTGCTGCTGGGTGATACCGATTGTTTTGATGCGGTATGGGTGCTGCGTTTTAACCAAGCCTTCGCGGCGATGACGGCAAACGATTTTATCCGCCGTGTATTGATTGACGACTTAAATACGCGTTATTTGCTGGTGGGCGATGATTTTCGTTTCGGCGCACAACGCGGCGGTGATTTTGCATTGCTGCGGCAACAAACGGCATTTACTACCGAAAATACCCCTTCAGTGTTGGTGGCAGATGTGCGCGCGTCCAGCACAGGTGTTCGCCAAGCCTTGGCAAGCGGTGATTTGGTGCGGGCAGCGCAATTGCTGGGGCATGATTATGTATTGAGCGGTCATGTGAAACACGGCGCGAAAATGGGGCGCGATTTTGGCTGCCCCACTGCCAATATTCATTTGCCGCCGCATCACTACGCCATGAGCGGCGTATTTGTTGTGGATGTGTCGTCCGATCATTTTGCACGGCGGCGCGGCGTGGCGAGTTTTGGTTTTAACCCAACGGTGTCGCAGGGATATTTACAAAAACTGGAAGCACATGTATTTGATTGGCAAGGTGATTTATATGGTCAGCGCGTCAGTGTGCATTTTCTACATAAATTGCGTGATGAAGTGAAATTTGCCGATTTGGCAGGTTTGAAAACGCAGATACAGGCGGATATGGCGGCGGCAAGGGCGTGGCAGGTGTAGGGATTGGGCATACCTCATTGTTTTACCGTGCTTCATTGCAATGACAAACAATTAAATTGAAAACATGAGCAATCAAATCATTATCTACAACAGTGAAGACGGGCAAACCAAAATAGAATTACATCGTTTGAGTGAAACGGTGTGGTTGAGCCAGCTGGAATTGGCGGAGTTGTTTCAAACCAGTAAGCAAAATATTTCCAAGCACATTCAAAGTATTTTTGCTGAGGGCGAATTAGAAGAACAAGTGGTTGTCAACCAACAGTTGACAACCACTCAACACGGCGCAATGGCAGACAAAACCCAAAGCAAAACTGTGCAGTATTACAACCTTGACATGATTTTAGCCATCGGCTATCGCGTTCGTTCCCGACGCGGTGCGGAGTTTCGGCAATGGGCGAGTACCGTGCTGAAAGAATATCTGTTGGTGGGAGCGAGTTTAAATCAAGACGTTTTGCGGGCGGAAGCGGATTACTTTAAGCAGGTTTTAGCCAAGATACGCGATATTCGCAGCAGCGAGAAAATTTTTTATCGTCAAGTATTGGATATTTTTGCCACCAGCGTGGACTACAGCGGCAAAAGTGCTGAAGCGCAAGTCTTTTTCAAAACTGTGCAGAACAAAATGATTTTTGCGGTAACGGGAAAAACTGCACCTGAACTGATTTTTGCGCGTTTAGACAGCGATAAATTGCATTTGGGTTTAAGTAGTTACCCGAAAAATTATCAGCACAAAGTTGATTTATCCGTCAGTAAAAATTATTTGAACCAAGCAGAGCTGAATCACTTGAATTTATTGGTGTCCGCTTTTTTGGATACCGCCGAGTTGCAAGCCGGTAAACGCATTCAAATGACCATGAGCGATTGGATTGCCGAAGTGGATCGTTTTTTAAGTTATCAGCGTGAAGAAATTTTAAACCACAAAGGTACGGTTTCTCGCGCCCAAGTCGAGCAAAAAATTGAACAAGAATACCTCAAATACCGCGCTCAACACCCCGACATCAGTGCTGTGGAACAGGATTATGCCCAAGCGATGAAAAAAGTATTGCAAGAAGTCAAAACCAAGAAATAATCAGTTCATAATACAGGCTGCCTGAAAAACACAAACAAATTTAATTAACCCAAAAATCTACTCAATCTCAGTTAAAAAAACAAGAGCCTCAACATGACCGACTACCGCAAAACCGTTAATCTTCTCGATACCCCGTTCCCCATGCGCGGCGATTTAGCCAAGCGCGAGGGTGGCTGGCTGAAATCGTGGTATGAACAAAAACGCTATCAAAAGCTGCGTGATGTTGCCAAAGGTCGTCCGAAATTTATTCTGCACGATGGTCCGCCCTATGCCAACGGTGATCTCCATATTGGTCATGCTGTTAATAAAATTTTAAAAGACATGATTTTGCGCAGCAAAACCTTGGCGGGTTTTGATGCGCCCTATGTGCCGGGCTGGGATTGTCATGGTCTGCCGATTGAACTCATGGTGGAAAAACTGCACGGCAAAAACATTCCCGCCACCAAGTTCCGCGAATTGTGCCGCGAATACGCCGCCGAACAAATTGCACGGCAAAAACGCGACTTTATCCGTTTGGGCGTATTGGGCGATTGGGACAATCCTTATCTCACCATGAATTTCCAAACCGAAGCAGATATTGTGCGGGTGTTGGGGAAAATTCAGGCAGCCGGATTTCTTTACCGCGGTGAGAAGCCTGTAAATTATTGCATTGAATGCGGTTCGGCTTTGGCGGAAGCCGAAGTGGAATATCACGACAAAACCTCGTCTGCCATTGATGTGGCGTTTGATTTTGTGGATACCGCCGCATTGCTGAAAGCATTTGGGCTACCTGAAAACACGGCAAACCAAGTCCGTGCGGTGATTTGGACAACAACGCCGTGGACGCTGCCGGCAAATCAAGCGGTGAGTCTTAATCCGAACGTGGTTTATCAATTGGTTGCCGCCGGTAAAGATTATTTGGTGCTGGCAAAAGACTTGGCAGAAGCGGCGTGTCAGCGTTATGGCACACCGTACACGGTATTGGCAGAAATCGATGGCTACACATTGGAAAATCTGCTGCTGCAACACCCGTTTCTGGCGCGGCAAGTGCCGATTATTCTGGGTGAACACGTTACCACCGATGCCGGTACCGGTTTAGTCCACACCGCACCCGCACACGGCATGGACGATTACTTGGTCGGTTTGCGCTATCACCTGCCGATTGACAATCCGGTGCTGAGCGACGGCACTTTCCGCAGCGACACGCCGCTGGTGGCGGGCGTGAACGTGTGGCAAGCCAATGGGCTGATTATTGATGCACTGACGCAGTCGGGTAATCTGCTTGCCAACGCCAAATTACAGCACAGTTATCCGCATTGCTGGCGGCACAAAACGCCGATTATTTTTCGTGCCACCAGCCAATGGTTTATCGGCATGGATAAAGCCGGCAACAATGGACAAACCCTGCGCAATACCGCCATGCAAGCTGTGGAAGCCACGGAATTCTTTCCGTCTTGGGGGCGGGCGCGGCTGGAAGCAATGATTGAAGGCCGCCCGGATTGGGTGGTGTCGCGCCAACGCCAATGGGGAACACCCATGACTTTCTTTGTGCATAAAGAAACGGGTGAATTGCACCCGCGTTCTCAAGAATTGCTGGAAGAAGTCGCCAAACGCATTGAAACCAAAGGCATTGAAGCTTGGTTTTCACTTGATGCCCGTGAGCTTCTGGGCGATGAAGCCGATGTTTACGAAAAGCTGAAAGACACATTAGATGTTTGGTTTGATTCAGGCAGCACCCACGCCGCCGTGTTAAGACGGCGCGAAGAATTGGCTTGGCCTGCTGACTTGTACTTAGAAGGCAGCGACCAGCATCGCGGCTGGTTTCAATCGTCTATGCTGACCGGTTGTGCCACAGCCGGCCGTGCGCCGTATAAGCAGTTGCTCACCCACGGTTTTGTGGTGGACGGTAATGGGCAGAAAATGTCGAAATCACTGGGCAATGTGATTGCACCGCAAAAAATCAACGACACATTGGGCGCGGATATTCTGCGCCTGTGGGTGGCATCTACCGATTATTCCGGCGAATTGGCAATTTCCGATGAAATCCTCAAACGCGTAACCGAAAGTTATCGCCGCCTACGCAATACCTTGCGTTTTCTGCTGGCAAACTTGAGCGATTTTAATCCGATTGAACACGCCGTGCCGCAAGAACAAATGATCAGCCTTGATCGCTATGCCTTGGTATTGGCGCGGCAGCTGCAAGAAAAACTGGCGGGCGACTACTACCCGCGCTATGCCTTTCACTATGCCGTACAAGAAATCGTGCATTTTTGTGCCGAAGACATGGGTGCGTTTTATCTTGATATTCTCAAAGACCGCCTCTACACCACCCGCACCGACAGCCATGCCCGCCGCAGTGCGCAAACCGCGCTCTATCACATCACCCGCAATCTGGTGCTGCTGATGTCGCCGATTTTGTGTTTCACTGCTGAAGAAGCATGGGACATCATTGGCGGCGGCGAAGAAGACAGCGTGTTGTTCCACACCCTGCACGACTTTCCCGTTATGCCGGCGGCGGCTGAAGCGGAATTACTGAAAAAATGGCAAGCGGTGCGCAGTGTACGCGATGCCGTAACCGCCGCCATTGAACCTTTGCGTACTGATAAAGTAATCGGCTCGTCGCTGCAAGCCGAAGCGGTGATTACCGCACCCGAACCTTTATCAGGCTACCTGAAAGCCTTGGGCAGCGAATTGCGTTTTGTATTGCTGGTGTCTAAAGTGCGTGTGGAAAACGGCACGGAATTGAGTGTAACCGCCGCCGCCAGCCAAAGCGAAAAATGTGAACGCTGTTGGCATTACACCGATGACATCGGCAGCCATGCCGATCACCCAACCCTGTGCGCACGGTGTGCAGACAATATTGATGGGCAGGGTGAGGAGCGGCATTATGCGTAGTGTGGTGTTTAAATATTGGCGGCAGTATATGCAGGGCGGCATTTTGCTGATATTGGGTGCAGTTTTATTGAGTGCTTGCCAGCCCAAAGCAGCAGATGTTGCCGATTTTCCTTTACCCGCCTTGGGCGCGGCCGTATCACCGCAAGATGCCGCCGCTTGGGTTGGTATTTACCGCGGGCAGCTGCTTTGTCCCAATTGCGATTATATTGAAGCGCGGCTGGAATTGTTTCCTGACCAACAATACCGCTTTAACAGCCGCTATGTTGGGCGCGTGGTGGGCGAATTGCCGCGTGAAATCACAGGACAATTTCACTGGCGGCCGGACGGTTTATTGCAATTAGACCAAGCGGGCGACCGCATGGTGTTTTTTGTGGACGGCAAACAGCTGCAAATGCGCGGCGAAGACGGCAAAGCCTATCCTGATGCAAAAGGGAAAGTGTGTGGTTTGGATAAACAGCATTAGTAAATCCCACTATTATATATAGTAAAATCAATAAGAAACTGAAAAATATATTGGCATAATTAACTTATTCATTTCAAAGCATCAGAACACTGTCATGGCAAGGAGCGAAGCGGCAACCCGAAAGTAAATCGTGCTGAGTATTTAATTGCTTCGCTCGCCATGATGATGTCAGCGGAACGGAATTAACTGCTGTGGCTAAAACCAAAAATAAAGGCTTGATTTTGGAAGAAAAGCCCCGCAAAATAAGTTATTATTGATTGCAAGCATGACACCATGACCGACCCCAAAACCGTTGTGTTCGCCATTTTCACCCTGCAAGGCGGGGGTGCAGAAAAGTTTGTTTTAACCTTAGCACAAGCTTTTGTACAATTGGGTTATCAAGCCCATGTGGTGGCGTTTAAAAAACACATTGACCACGCATCCGCCAGCGGCATTCATTGTCATTTTATTCCCTACCGCCCTTTACGCGCTCTGCCCAAAGGGCGCTTGCGCTATTGGCTGGCGGCTCGGCTGTTTGACCGTCATATTCGCCGCCACATCGGCACGCCCGATTTAATCGTGTCAAACTTATGGCAAGTTGATCAAATTTTACATCACAGCCGTTTGCCGAATATTGTGCATGTGCTGCACAACACCACAAGCTTGGATTATCAATTAAATAGCAAGTATCCCAAAGCCAGCATTGCCCAATTGCGTTATGTGTATGGTAAACGCCCGTTAATTGCGGTAAGCCGCGGGGTGATGTTGGATTATCAACAATACATTGACGGTCAAGCACGCATCACCACCATTTTGAACCCGATAGCGCGTGAACATATTCGTCACTTAGCACAAGTCGATAACGTTGCTTATCCATCGCCGTATTTAATTCATGTTGGTAGATTTTCACCACAAAAAGATCACGCCACCTTACTGCGAGCCTATGCCGCTTCACACCGCCTGATGCCTTTATTATTATTGGGACAGGGCAAAGAAGAGAACAATTGCCGCCGCTTGGTGCAAGAGTTGGGGATTGGTGAGCAAGTGATTTTCGTAGGTTTCCAAGCCAACCCCTACCCCTTGATTGCTCATGCCTCCGGGTTTGTATTGTCCTCTCGTTATGAAGGCTTTGGTTTGGTGATTGCCGAATCTTTGGCATTGGGCATACCCGTGATCAGCACCGATTGCCCGAGTGGTCCCAATGAATTACTGCCGCCGCATTGCTTAGTACCTGTCGGCGATATTGCCGCTTTAAGCGCGAAAATGAATGAATTGATGCAAGAGCTGGAACGCTTCAAAACCTCGTTTAACGAAGATTTATTGCCTGAAAAAGTAGCACAGCGGTATTTGGATTGGTTGCAAACCTGTCCGGTTGCCTGAAAAAATTGCTGACACGCTTACTTTGATTTAACATCAACCTCCAAACCGCTTCTCAATATAGTCATAACCATAATGTCTTCTCCCTCCTCAGCCTCAGTCGTTTTCGTGATCGCCAATCTGCACGGTGGCGGCGGTGAACGCTTTGTTTTAACCATGGCACGTGCTTTTGCGCGGCTGGGTTATCAAAGTCATATCATCACCTTTAAACCGCTTGCCGATTATTCCACCGATCAACAAGTGCATTATCACTGTCTGCACAATCCACTGGACAAATTCTTGCCCAAAGGCACTTTGCGCTATAGCTGGGCGGCGAGGGTATTGGACAACTATATCCGCCACCATATCGGCACACCTGTTTTGATTGTGTCGAATCTGTACACAGCCGACCGTATCTTGCATTACAGCAAACTGCCGAATATTGTTCATGTGTTGCACAACACTCTGTCAATAGAATACAACTTGACAGCAGACGCAAGCGGCAAACAAACCGCGTTTTTAAAACAGCTCTACGGTAATCGTCCACTGGCGGCGGTCAGCCGTGGGGTGATGGAAGATTATCTGCACCACATCAATCCCGAAGCACGGGTTAAGGCAATTTTAAACCCGATTGACCGCGATCATATTGTCGCCCAAGCGCAAACTGAAAAGTCACCGTATATGGGTGGCTATTTAATCAATGTTAGTCGCTTACATGCCCAAAAAGACCATGCCACTTTGATTCGCGCTTATGTCGCTTCTGCTCAAACCTTGCCGCTGGTGCTGGTGGGCAAAGGCGAAGAAGAAGACAATTGCCGCCGCTTGGTGCAAGAATTGGGCATTGCCGATCAAGTGATTTTCACGGGTTTCCAAGCCAACCCTTATCCTTTAATTGCCCATGCCACAGGATTTGTATTGTCTTCGCGCTATGAGGGCATGCCCATGGTGATTTTAGAAGCCTTGACATTGGGAACACCGTTTATCAGCACCGATTGCCCGAGCGGTCCCAATGAATTATTGCCGCTGCATTGCTTAGTACCTGTTGGTGATATTGCTGCATTAAGTGAAAAAATGAATGAGCTGATGCAGGAGCCTGAGCGTTTTAAAATCCCGTTTAATGAAGACTTGCTCCCTGGAAAAGTGGCATTGCGGTATTTGGAATGGGTACGACAATGTGAAGTTACCTGAAAGCCAAGTAATAAAATTCCCTCTTTGGGAATTTTATTACTATAATATATCTGTTTTCAAAGGTTTAACACAATGATTATTGTTGGCAGAAAATTATTGGAGGCATTTGCGCTCAAACACGCAGACAGCAGAAAAGCATTGAATGTGTGGATTAACTTGGTTGAAAACAGCCATTGGTACACACCACAAGATATTAAGAGCATGTATCGCAGTGTAGATTTTCTCTCGGATAATCGTGTGATTTTTAATATTCGCGACAATCATTATCGTTTGCTGGTGAAGGTGCGCTATATAAACGGCGTGGTAAAAGTGGAGTGGGTAGTACTCATGCCGAGTATGATCAATTAAAGCTGTAGGAGAGTACAGATGGATACAGTAAAAATCATTAGAACAGAAGCCGATTATGAAGCCACCGTTCAGCGACTCGAACAACTAATGGACAATAACCCGCCAACAGGAAGTGAGGAGAATGATGAGCTGGACGCATTGGCGTGTTTGCTGGAAGCCTATGAAAACAAACATTATATGATTGTGCGTGAACCGATCACGGCACTGGAAGTGATTAAGTTTCAAATGGAACAAAACGATTTAAGCCAAAAAGGCATGGAAGCCTATTTGGGTTCTCCGTCTAAAGTGTCGGAAGTCTTAAACGGCAAACGCGCTTTGAGCTTATCCATGATTAAAAAATTACACCAAGGCTTGCATATTCCTGCTGATTTACTGTTGGATATTCGGGTTTAAACCACTTCGGATTACCATTAACACCTCAAAACCGTTTAGTCCTCATTTTAAAGTTACCATGCACCCCTTAGTCTCCGTCATTATCCCGTTTTACAACAACGAAGCCACTCTGGCAGAAACCCTGCACAGTGCTTTAAACAGCACTTATCAACAGCTCGAAATCATCGTGATTGACGACGGCTCCAAACAATCGCCGCAAGCGATTATTGATCGCATAAACAGCCCTAAAATCCGTTTACTGAGCCAAGTCAATCGCGGTTTGGCAGGGGCGCGCAATGCGGGGGTACAAATAGCACGCGGGGAGTTTTTATTGTTTTTGGACAGCGATGATTTGATTGAGCCGACTTATATCAGCAAAGCGGTGAACATTTTGCAAGACAATCCTCGAGTCAAGTTGGTGTCGTGTTGGGTAACGGAGTTCAATGAACGCGGCGAAAATCATTGGCAGACAACAGAACCATCGATCAGCCGTTTATTGTGGCAAAACTATCTGGCGTGCAGCAATCTATTGCGCAAAGCCGATTTTGATGCACTCGGCGGTTGCGATGAAAATTTAACCGTGTGCGAGGATTGGGATTTGTGGATACGTTTATTGCAACACGATGAAGAACTACACATTATTCCTGAACGCCTGTTTCGCTACCGCAGGCATGGCGCAGAGCACTTATCCTTAACCAATGCTCATTTCAAAAACCGTGACAAACAGCAGCAGGCGTTTCAAAAAATCTACCACAAACACGCGGTACGCATTATTGAACACTTCGGTAACCCGGGTGCATATCAATGGCTGTTTCAAAACTATTTACAACGTTCGTGGTATAAAAAAATCAGCGCGGGCAAGTGGCTGAAACGCTGGCAGGAAAAATTGTTTATTCGGGTGGTGAATTAAGCATGCCAAAAAACCGAAACACCGACAAAACGGTCATTTTCACCGCGCTGGATTTATCGGAGGGCGGCTTATCACGCTTTGTGTTGATTATGGCGCGTGCATTTGTGAACTTGGGTTATAAGGTCCACATCATCACGTTTCAGGCAAGCTGCGATTATCCGCCCGAAGCAGATTTTCATTACCATTTATTGCCATATTCACCTTATGCATGGCTGCCGCGCGGATTGTTTCGGCAAATGTCCAGCACCATTCGCAATATCATCAACGTGCATCGCTTTGACCGTTATGTGCGCACCCATATCGGGCAGGCGGATTTAATCATCTCCAACCAATGGATAGATCCGATTTTGCGTTACAGCCGGTTACCGAATATCTTACATGTTCTGCACGGTACGGTATCAAAAGAGCATTATTTAAACGACAATTACCATAAAAAACAAAAATGGTTGCAACACCTGCATGAGTATAAAGTATTGGTTGCTGTTAGCCGCGGCGCGGCAGAAGATTATCGCCGTTATGTTAATGAACGCGCCAACATCACCGCCATTCTCAATCCCATTGACCGCGACCGCATTCTCCAATTAAGTCAGGCTTTCGCTTCGCCGTATTCGGGCGATTATTTGATTCATGTCGGTAGATTTTGTGAAGCCAAAGATCACGCCACTTTGCTTCGCGCTTATGCCCAATCTGCCAGGACTTTGCCTTTGGTGTTGGTGGGTAAAGGTCATCATCAAGAACAGTGCCACCGCTTGGTTCAGGAACTGGGTATTGATGACCACATTTTTTTTGCGGGCGCACACGCCAATCCGTATCCTTTAATGGCACACGCCAAAGGTTTGATTTTGTCTTCCCGCAATGAGGGGATGCCACTGGTACTGTTGGAAGCATTGGCATTGAGTATCCCCGTAATCAGTACCGATTGCCCGAGCGGTCCCAATGAAATCTTGCCGCCGCATTGTTTATCCCCTGTGGCAGACACGGCAGCATTGGCGGCACAAATCAACGCACTTGCCGATAATCCCACTTACTTTAAAGCCAAATTTCATGAAGAGTGGTTGCCTGAAGCAGTGGCACAACAGTATTTGGCACGAATAGATGAATACAATTGCCATCAAGAAATGACAAGGAAATAAGCCTATGCACAGTAGATCACCAGTGGTGCTGATGATTGACAGTTTACGCGGAGGAGGGGCGGAACGCTTTGTTTTAACGCTGGCGCAAGCGTTTTCGCATTTGGGGTATGACACCCATATTATCCTGTTTAAAGACGGTGGCGTAGATTATGCTCTGGAAGAAAATATTCATTACCATTTTTTTGATTATTATCCCTGTGCTTGGTTACCCAGAGGTGCGTTGCGGCAACTTTCCCATGCGTTTCGCTGTCGGCTTAATGCATGGAGATTGGACGCTTATATCAAATGGTATATTGGTAAGCCGGGTTTGATTTTGTCCAATTTATTGTTGGTAGATCAAATTTTACGCCTCAGCCGTTTCAACGTGGTTACCCATGTTTTGCACCATGCCTTGTCGGCAGAAATTTACACAGTTTATACCGACATCGCTTGGCAAAATCGAAAAATGCAGGAAACACAAAGGCTTTATTATGGGCGACGGCTGGTGGGTGTCAGTCAAGGCGTGGTTGATGATTATGTAAACCATATTGATCCGCAAGCGCGGATTACCGCCATTTTAAACCCTGTTGATCAAGCCAAAATCACCGCACTAAGCCAAATTGAGCCGAAACCGTATCCGTTTGCTTATTTGATACATGTCGGCAGATTTTCCGAGCAAAAAGATCATGCTACCTTGATCCGTGCTTATGCCGCTTCTGCCCAAACCTTGCCACTGGTGTTGGTAGGCAAAGGTGAAGAAGAAGACAATTGCCGCCGCTTGGTGCAAGAATTGGGCGTTGCTGAGCAAGTGATTTTTGCGGGTTTTCATGCCAATCCTTATCCCTTAATTGCCCATGCCACTGGGTTTGTATTGTCTTCGCGTTATGAAGGCTTTGGTTTGGTGATTGCCGAGTCTTTGGCATTGGGCATACCCGTGATCAGTACCGATTGCCCGAGTGGTCCCAATGAATTACTCCCGTCGCATTGCTTAGTGCCTGTCGGCAATATTGCCGCTTTAAGTGCGAAAATGGATGAACTGATGCAATCACCTGAGCAGTTTAAAGTACCGTTTAATGAAGACTTATTGCCTGAAAAAGTAGCACAGCGGTATTTGGATTGGCGGGATAACAAATTGTTTACATAAACATCATTAAAATTTTTAATATACAAGAAAACCAGGGGTTGTCCTTAAATAAACAGGGACTGCCCCTATTTCCTTATTAAGCAATACAAAGGTTGTTATCTCATGAATATCCTCATCACCGGTGGTGCGGGTTTTATCGGCTCAGCACTGATTCGTTATTTGATTAACGAAACGGAACACTGCATTTTAAATATAGATAAGCTCACTTATGCGGGCAATTTAGAATCATTGGCAAGCGTTTCAGCCAATCCGCGTTACCGCTTTGCCCGTGCCGACATCGGTGACCGTGCCGCTGTAGAAAAATGGCTAAATGATTTTCAGCCCGATGCGGTGATGCATTTGGCGGCAGAATCGCATGTGGATCGATCCATATCCGGTCCTGCTGCCTTTATTGAAACCAATATCGTGGGTACGTATCAATTGCTGGAAGCCGTTCGCGCTTATTGGCAAGGGCTGCTTGAAAACCGCCGCCATGATTTTCGTTTTCATCATATTTCCACCGATGAAGTGTATGGCGATTTGCACGGCAGTGATGATTTGTTCACAGAAACCACACCATACGCGCCAAGCTCGCCTTATTCCGCCAGCAAAGCAAGTTCCGACCATTTGGTGCGGGCATGGCATCGCACTTATGGTTTACCGATACTCATCACCAATTGTTCCAATAATTATGGTCCTTGTCATTTTCCTGAAAAACTGATTCCGCTGATTATTTTGAATGCTTTGGCGGGAAAACCACTGCCGATTTACGGCAGCGGCGAACAAGTCCGTGATTGGCTGTATGTGGAAGACCACGCCCGCGCCTTGTATTGTGTTTTGACTCAAGCGCAAGCGGGCGAAACCTACAACATTGGCGGACACAACGAGCAAAAAAATATTGAAGTGGTGCAAGCCGTTTGTGCCTTATTGGAAGAACTTGCGCCCGAAAAACCGCAAGGTGTGGCACGGTATGCGGATTTGATTACCCATGTTGCCGACCGACCCGGGCATGATGTGCGCTACGCCATTGATGCCGCAAAAATTCAGCGTGATTTGGGTTGGACACCGCAGGAAAGTTTCGAGAGCGGCTTGCGCAAAACAGTACAATGGTATTTAGACAATCAAACATGGGTGGCGCACGTAAAAAGCGGTGAATATCGGCAATGCCAAAACGGCAATACAGTAGCGGAATAACCATGAATATTTTATTGTTGGGCAAAAACGGACAAGTAGGCTGGGCTTTACAGCGTGCTTTGCAGCCGTTGGGCAGGGTATACGCTTTCGGGCAAGAAACCAAAGCCGATGGGTTAAGCGGCGATATTACCGATTTTGACGGCGTTGCCCGTTTAATAAATCAAATTAAACCCGATGTGGTGGTGAATGCGGCGGCTTATACGGCGGTGGATCGTGCCGAACAAGAGTGTGAACAAGCGGAACAAATTAATCATCATGCCGTACGTCATTTGGCAGCGCAGTGCCGAGAGATAAATGCTTTATTGGTGCATTATTCCACCGATTATGTATTTAATGGGCAAGGTTGCAGCCCTTGGCATGAAGACAATGAAACCGCCCCGCTAAATATCTATGGGCAGAGTAAACGTGCGGGTGAAATCGCACTCGAAAACAGCGGAGCGCGGTTTTTAAATTTTCGTACTTCGTGGGTGTATGGCGTACACGGCAGCAATTTTATTAAAACCATGCTGAAGCTGGCAAAAACCAAAGACACACTCAATATCATCAACGATCAAATCGGTGCGCCCACGGGTGCGGATTTAATTGCAGACATCACTGCACATGCGGTGCATCATTATTTCAGGCTGCCTGAAAACGAACGCGAAACTTTAATGGGAACATATCATTTGGCAGCAGCAGGTGAAACCACGTGGTATGAATATGCCAACTTTATTTTTCAGGCAGCCCGTGAACAGGGATACGCCATGCAAATAAAACAGGTAAGCCCAATTACCACGGCAAATTACCCGACACCGGCTGTGCGTCCCTTAAATTCACGACTGGATACTCAAAAATTGCGTGCAACATTTAGCCTGCATTTACCTGAATGGCAAATCGGTGTGAAACATGCGATTAACGATATTTTAGAAAGCAAACCATGACCCGAAAAGGCATTATTTTGGCAGGCGGTTCCGGTACGCGCCTGCATCCCATTACATTGGGTGTTTCCAAACAGCTTTTGCCTGTTTACGATAAGCCGATGATTTACTATCCATTATCGGTATTGATGATGGCGGGAATACGGGAAGTTTTGATTATTTCCACACCACAGGATTTACCCAGTTTTGAAAAATTGCTGGGCAGCGGTGATGATTTGGGTATGCGCTTTCAGTATCAAATACAGCCTTCGCCCGACGGTTTGGCGCAAGCGTTTATTTTGGGCGAAAATTTTATCGGACAAGATTCGGTATGCTTGATTTTAGGCGACAATATTTTCTATGGGCAAAGTTTTAGGCAGCAATTACAGAGTGCCGATAATCAAGTCAGCGGCGCAACGGTATTCGGCTACTATGTAAACGACCCCGAACGTTTCGGTGTGGTGGCGTTTGACGAAAACGGCAAGGCTTTGAGCATCGAAGAAAAACCCGCACAACCCAAATCACATTATGCCGTTACCGGTTTGTATTTTTATGATAACCAAGTGGTGGATATTGCCAAACACATCAAGCCCTCGCCGCGCGGTGAGCTGGAAATCACTGATGTTAATAATATTTACTTGCAGCAAGGCAATTTGAATGTGGAATTACTGGGGCGCGGTTTTGCTTGGCTGGATACCGGTACACACGATTCCTTAATTGAAGCAGGTCAATTTGTACAAACCATTGAACACCGCCAAGGTTTACAAATTGCCTGTTTGGAAGAAATTGCCTTTTATAACGGCTGGATTGATGCCGAACAGTTACACTGCCGTGCCGAATTTTTCAAGAAAACCGGCTATGGGCAATATTTACTGAAAATCAGCAAAGAGCAGAGAATTGACCGCCGTAAACCATGAATATCGTGCCGGCATGTCATTATTCATTTGATTATTATTCAGGCAGCCTGAAAACAGATTAATCATTGGCTGCTGTGGCGAGGCAGTGTAAAGCCGCATTGTTGGTAAAATGGTCAATCAGCGAAATGGCGGTATTTGGCTTGTAATGACAATGTCTTTATCTTTCAGGCAGCCTGAAAAATCCAAAAAACCGAAAGAAAATAAATGCAAATTTCCACAACCCCCATTCGTGATTTATTGATTATTGAGCCGCGTATTTTTGCCGATGACCGCGGCTGGTTTTGTGAGAGTTTTAATCAACAAGTATTTGATTCATTGCTTATCGAACACGAGCAACAACCCTTGCCTTGGGTACAGGACAATCATTCCTTGTCTGAAAAAGGCGTGGTGCGCGGGCTGCATTATCAACTGCCGCCCCATGCCCAAGGCAAACTCGTGCGGGTGGTGCAAGGGCAGGCGTGGGACGTGGCGGTTGATTTGCGCATGGACTCACCGACTTTCGGGCAATGGTTCGGCGTGGCACTTTCAGGCAGCAATCACAAACAATTTTGGATACCGCCGGGCTTTGCTCACGGTTTTATTGCTTTGGAAGACAATACACAATTTCTTTACAAAACCACGGCTTATTACAATAAATCCAGTGAGCGCGCCATTTTGTGGAACGATGAGGCACTGAATATCGACTGGCCTATTGACAGCGGTATGCGCATTCGGCAAACCGATAAAGACAATCAAGCCCCAACATTGAGTGAGGCGAAATCGGCGGGCGATGTATTCGGCTGTGTTTCAGTCAAATAAGCCTTTTTCCCAAGATTATGCCAATCGGGGTAAAATACGCTACAATTCAAGCCATTTTCGTGGCATTAAATTTAAAGGTTTTACTATGTTAACAGGCAGCTTGGTTGCTATTGTTACGCCGTTGTGCGAAGACGGTAGCGTGGACTTTGAGCAGTTCAAACAATTGATTGATTGGCACATTGATGCCGGCACCGACGGCATTGTTGTTGTCGGCACAACCGGTGAAACCGCAACATTAAGCGTGAGTGAGCACATCGCTGTGGTGGAAACTGCCGTCAAACATGCGGCAGGGCGCATTCCGGTGATTGCCGGTGCGGGCGCAAACAATACCGGTGAAGCCATTCACCTTTCCCGCGAAGCCGAGCGCGTTGGTGCGGACATGACTTTATCTGTTGTGCCGTACTACAACAAACCCAATCAAGAAGGCATTTACCGCCATTTCAAAGCCATTGCCGAAGCCGCGGCGATTCCGATGATTTTGTATAATGTGCCCGGGCGTACGGTTGCCGACATGAGCAATGACACCATTTTGCGTTTGGCTGAAATTGACAATATTATCGGTGTTAAAGAAGCCACGGGAAATTTGGGCAGAGCCTGTGATTTGTTCAAACGCGCCCCCGCCGATTTTGCCGTGTATTCAGGCGATGATGCGTCCGCTCTGGCGTTTTTATTGTGCGGCGGACACGGCATCATCAGTGTAACCGCCAACGTTGCGCCCAAAGCCTTTGCCGAAATGTGCCATGCCGCCATGAGCGGCGATATTGCCAAAGCCCGTTGGTTAAATGATCCTTTGCAAAAGCTGCACGTGGATTTATTCTGCGAACCCAGCCCCGCGCCCACCAAATGGGCATTGGCAAAACTGGGTAAAATCCGCCCGATTTCACGTTTGCCGATTATCGAATTGTCTGAAAAAGGGCAAGCTGTGGTATTGGCGGCAATGCAAGAAGCTAAACTGATTTAATTTAAACATCATGGGAAAAGAATAATGAATATGGGGAAAGCACTGGTTTTAAGCGCGTTGACAGTCAGCTTGGCGGCGTGTTCTTCAGCCGATACAAAAAAACCGCGATACGATTATCAATCACCCGACAGTAAAGTTGTGCGCTTAGATGTACCGCCGGATTTAACCGATCCCAATCAGGGTGATCGCTATTATCTGCCATCGGGCGGCGGTGCGGTGCGCGCCAGCGATTTAAATACCGCGAAACCCAATGTTTCTGCCAATCAGGCGGTATTGGCAAATGTGGACAACGTTCATCTTGAGCGCGATGGCAGCATTCGCTGGCTGAGTATTGCCGACAAACAACCTGCTGAAATTTGGCCCTTACTCAAGGCCTTTTGGCAAGAACAAGGCTTTACCATTGACCGCGAAGAGCCGTCAATTGGTTTAATGGAAACCGATTGGGCGGAAAACCGCGCTAAATTACCCACCGACATGGTGCGCAGTTTATTTGATAAAGTGGGGCTGGGCGGTATTTACTCCACAGGAGAACGCGATAAATTCATCATTCGCTTGGAACACAACGGTAAAAACGGCGCAGACGTGTTTTTTACCCAAAAAGGGTTAATCCAAGCGTTTGACAGCAAACAGCAAGACAGCTTGCAGTGGAAACCCCGTCCGAACGACCCCAATTTGGAAGCCGTATTTTTAGCGCGCTTTATGCAGTATCTGGGTGCTGATGAGCAGCAAATTCGCAAGGAAGTGAATAAGGAGCAAACCCAAGGGACATCATTGGCAAAATTGGAAGACGGCAGTATTTTGCTCAGCGGACAGCAAGAACGCAATTGGCGGCGCGTGGCATTGGCATTGGATCGTGTTGGCTTAGATGTTATTGGTGAAAACACCGATCGCCATGTGTTTTTGGTTCAAGTTGCGCCGGCTGAAGGCAGCGCGGTTGCCAACCAAGAACCGGGTTTCTTCAGCCGAATGTTTGGCAGCGATAAAGACAGCCAAGCACCTAAAATACCTGAAAAATTAACCGTGCTGGTGATGCCGGCCGCAGACGGTACTCGTGTCAGCCTTGCTGATATTAACGGCAGTGCCTATGACAAAGCCGATGCACAAACTTGGCTGAAAAAACTGTATCAAGAATTGCGCTGATGCCGGCAATATTTGTTCTGTTTCATTAATTTCAGGCAGCCTCATCAAACAGGCTGCCTGAAAACATATGGCTCAGCGGCTGTTTTTTGTACATGGATACGATTTTTTATTCCGATTTCTACCATACAATGTTTGATTGTTTCAGATTGCTGTGTGATGAAAAAAAGCAGTTTGACTGTAAAAACATCATGAAAACAATACAACGCGAAATAGTATTCTCAAAATAATGGGAAGTAAGTGAATCATGCTTTGGTGGCTCTCCTCGTGCAATTGTGAAAAAGAATTGCCGTTTGCTTTTGGAGTAATATTGATTTTGCAGTGGTATTGATATTTATTTTGTAAACATCGGTTTCAGGCAGCCATGATATGGCATCATCACACCGCCGCGCGGCACAAACGGCATCGGGAAAATCAAGAAACCATTTCTGACAACGATAATGATTTATTTTGTTTTCAGGCAGCCTGCTTGATAAGGCTGCCTGAAAACACAAAAACAGCACACCATGAAAAAAAACCAAACCTTTTTATTGCTGATTGCGTCATTCACCTTGATGTTTATCGGCTTGGTCGCTTTGGGCGGTTATTTTTGGACACAAAGCCAAAAGGGCATCTCCTTGGTTTGCTTTTTGTTGTCTTTTGCCGCCGTGATCGGACAAATGGCTTCTTTGGCGTTGTTTTTGCGTGAACGCAGTTTTCAGGCAGCCCGTTTATCTCAATATCAAATCCAAACGCAAAAAACGGAATCCAAATCATGACAAAGCCCATGACACAGTTGGTATTGGCGAGCAACAACAGCGGGAAATTGACAGAATTTCAAGCCTGTTTCGCACCTTTGAGCATTCAATTATTGCCGCAAGCACAATTTCAGGTTGCTGAATGTGCCGAACCGTATCACACCTTTATTGAAAATGCCTTAACCAAAGCCCGTCATGCCAGCCGCATCAGCGGCTTACCCGCATTGGCAGACGATTCCGGTATTTGTGCCGCCGCTTTGGGCGGATTGCCGGGCGTGTATTCAGCGCGTTATGCGGGTGATAATCCGAAATCCGATGCTGCCAACAATGCCAAACTCAGTGCCGAATTAAGCAAAAAGACGGATAAAAACGTTTATTACTATTGCGTATTGATTTTAACGCGCCATGAAAATGACCCGCAACCGCTGATTGCTGATGCTGTCTGGCACGGTGTGTGGCAAACAGAGGCAGCGGGCAGAGGCGGATTTGGCTACGACCCGCACTTTTACTTGCCTGAATATGGGAAAACAGCTGCCGAGCTCAGTGCTGCGGAAAAAAATCGGGTAAGTCATCGGGGGCAAGCGTTGGCGGCATTGATGAATAAGCTGAAAGCGGCTGAAACACCGTAAAACCATTGCGGATTGATGAATGAAATCACCATAAAATGCGTTCAGCAAAGCGAGGGCGTTAATAATGAAGGGCGGATAATCGGCAATGCAGTCATCAGATGAACGAGAAAACACTATGCAAAAATTATCACCTTTACCGCTTCCGCCGTTGGACGATACGTTTCCTCGGTTTTTACACTGGGCGCAGCCCTTTCTTAATGAACAGCAGCAAGCAGAAACCGCGGCAACCATTCAGCGCTTAAAACCCGATGCCGAACAATGGCAAGCACAGTTGGCAGAAAAACAGAAAAATCAACCAACAGGCTGGTTGTATGATGATTGGATTCACTCCTATCTCAGCACCCGCGAGCCGCTCACCTTGTCCGCCAATTTTGCTGTTGAAATTTTCCCCGAAGTTCAAAAAGATGTTTCGTTTTTAGAGCATTTTATTCATGCTTTGGTACACATCGCTTCTCTTTGGCAGCAGAAAAAATATCCGCCTGAATCAGATCTGCGCGGCAGTGCCATTGATATGAATCCTTTTGCCGTATTGGGCGGTTATTGCCGAATTCCCAAGCCGCGCGAAGACATGCTGTATTTTGCGAGAAACAGCAAACACATTGCTGTTTATCATCACGATCAATTGTATCGGCTTGAGGTTTTAGACAATGATTTTCAGGCAGCCCAATTGCCCGACATCATCGGTATGCTGACAGCAAAGGCGCATCAAAACAATGATATTAGGCTGTCTGCGGCGGGATTTATGCCTATTGATGATGCGGCGGCATGGCGGACAATGCTGAAAGAAAGCCACGCGGATTATTTTGAGACGATTGAATCATCATTGTTTACGATTACCTTGATCGATGAAGCGGCAAACACCGAAAATGAAGCCTTGCGGCAAGCCTTGTTTTTAAACGGAAGTCATGGCTGGCCGTTTAAATCCATGCACTTTGTGTTTAATACTTTTAATAACCGATTGTGGGCAAATTTTGAACACAGCTACCAAGATGCCGGATTGCTGACTGCGTTGTTACAGAAAGTGCAAATCTTTATGGCAAATAATGCAAACGTCATTGGCGGTAAC
Organism: Stenoxybacter acetivorans DSM 19021; assembly: GCF_000745895.1. Taxonomy (GTDB): domain Bacteria; phylum Pseudomonadota; class Gammaproteobacteria; order Burkholderiales; family Neisseriaceae; genus Stenoxybacter; species Stenoxybacter acetivorans. Next base: position 48,604 of record NZ_JQKE01000004.1, read on the forward strand.
ATTATTCGGGCATTGCCGCAGCGCATCAGCGAAAACCTGAGTACAAAACAGCAAAAACAATTGGCGGTTTATCAGCAAAACTATCTTCAAAAAACACAAAATACAGTGATTCAATCACTTAAATATGCCGTAAACCCGCAAGTGATTAAAACAGTGGGTGCAGATGCTTTATGCCAGCTGATTCATGTGTATGCCATTCTTAAAGTAATGGGTGAACCAAGAAGCATTTATGAGGCCGTTGCCGTACCGCATTTTGCTTATGGCAGAACGGAATGTGTCAGGGCTTTTTCGGCGCAGATGCAGGCATTGGCAGCGGCGATGCTTGGCGGGTGTACGGCATCAAAAGAGATTCTGAGTGCTTTATTGGCAGCAGCGGTACAGGAACACAAAAACCGCATCAAGCAGTGTAAAAAAGGGCTGGGTGTGGACAGGCATCTGCTGGGATTGAAATTAGCAGCCGAACAAGATAAATCCGTATCAACTGCTGCCCAAGTGTTTTTTAACGGACAAGCCTATCAAAAAGAATCAGAAAATTTCTTTTCAACATCATCATTGGGTGCGGTTGGCTTAACAGGCGTGCTGATTTATAACCCCGTTGAAAGTGAAGGATTTGGTGTGGCGTATGGTTACCGAGAAAATGCCGTGATTTGGCATTTGTCTTATGCCAAGCATTTGTCTGCCCAAGCGCAAGCCATTGCCGAAGCCTTTCAGGAAGGTTTGGCGTGTGCGGAACGATTGGTTGGCATCTGCGGTGAATATCTATTGAATGAAAAAAACCAATAATGGCAACAGTTGTTAATGCGGCGCAAGAGCAGGCGGGGTATTTCTTTTCAGGCAGCCGTTCTGTTTCCCTGATCCAGTTGCCGCCTTTATCCTTGTATGTTCACATTCCGTGGTGTGTTCGGAAATGCCCGTATTGTGATTTCAATTCACACGCACAGCAAGGCAGTTTGTCAGAACAGGATTATATTCGGGCATTGCTGATGGATTTGGAACAAGAATTACCGCTGGTGTGGGGAAGGTCAATTGGCAGTATTTTTATCGGCGGCGGTACACCGGGATTGTTTTCAGCCGCAGCCATTGATGAATTATTAAGCGGTATCCGCGCCCGCTTGCGTGTGTTGCCTGAAGCCGAAATAACACTGGAAACCAACCCGGGAACATTTGAGCAAGTCCGTTTTCAAGGATTTCGCCAAGCAGGGATTAATCGCCTGTCGATTGGCGTGCAAAGTTTTAATGATGCGGCACTTGCGGCTCTGGGGCGTATTCACAACCACCGTGAAGCCTTGGTTGCCATTGAAGCGGCATTGATGCTGTTTGATAAAGTGAATATTGATTTAATGTATGCTTTGCCGGCACAAAATGTTCAGGCAGCCTTAAATGACATTCAAACGGCAATGAACACGGGTGTACGCCACATCAGCGCGTATCAGCTTACCTTAGAGCCGAATACCGCATTTGGGCATACGCCGCCGCCCGGCTTACCTGAAGAAGATGCGCTTGCTGATATTGAAGAAGCCGTGCATGGGCGGTTAAGCTCGGCAGGGTTTTATCGTTATGAAACCTCTGCTTTTGCCCGCGATGCCGCACAGCCATGCCGCCACAATCTGAATTACTGGCAATTTGGTGATTACCTCGGCATCGGTGCGGGCGCACATGGCAAGATTTCATCGGCAAACGGTATTCTGCGTACCGTAAAAAGCCGCCACCCCAAAGATTATTTGGCGGCAATGCTGTCATCTTGCCCGCAAGATGCCGTTGTGCGGAAAGAAATTCACCCGCACGATTTGCCGTTTGAATTTATGATGAATGCTTTGCGTTTAACCGAAGGCGTTGACACTGCTCTGTTCACTGAACGCACGGGTTTGAGTGTGGCAAATATTAGCCGCAATATTGACACTGCCGTTAAGCGCGGTTTATTGGACAGCAACCCCGCCCGTCTGTACCCCACTGCTTTAGGGCAGCGTTTTTTGAATGATTTGCTGGCAATATTTTTGGCGGAAGGGAAAAATTGAATACGATAATTTGATTTTAGAGGCAGTAATATTGTTCCTAAAAAAGCAACCGCACTTGTTTTTATCAAGACAAGTGCGGTTGCTTTTTGATACAGTATTACGGTTTTTCGTTTTTTTAGATGCAAGAATATCAGCCCAAAGCCGCTGTTAATTCCGGTACGGCGGTAAATAAATCCGCCACCAAACCATAATCTGCCACATTAAAAATCGGTGCGTCCGGGTCTTTATTGATGGCAACGATGACTTTGCTGTCTTGCATGCCCGCCAAGTGTTGTATTGCACCGGAAATGCCGATGGCGAAATATAATTCGGGAGCAACCACTTTACCGGTTTGTCCGACTTGGTAATCGTTGGGTGCGTAGCCCGCGTCCACGGCGGCGCGAGATGCACCGATGGCGGCGTTCAATTTGTCTGCCAGCGGCATCAATATGCGGTTAAATTCTTCGGCACTGCCCAAGGCTCGCCCGCCGGAAACGATGATTTTGGCTTGTGTTAATTCAGGGCGGTCTGATTGAGTTAATTCGCGGCTGACAAATCGGCTCAAGTTTTGCACCGGCGCAGCGGCAATACTTTCCACAACGGCATTGCCGCCTGTTGCTGCCGCTGCGTCAAACGCAGTCGCGCGAATGGTTAATACCAATTGGTTGTCATCGCTTTGTACCGTGGCAAAGGCGTTGCCGGCGTAAATTGGGCGCACAAAAGTATGTGCGTCCACCACCTCGGTTAAATCAGACACTTGCGGACAATCAAGCGATGCGGCGATGCGCGGCATCAGGTTTTTGCCAAACGCGGTTGCCGTGGCGGCGATGTGGCTGTAATCTTTGGCGATACTTACAACCAAAGGTGCGATTTCTTCAGCCAGCCCGTTGGCGTAGTGTTCGGCATCAGCGAGCAATATTTTGGCAACACCGTTAATGTGTTTGGCTTCTTCTGCCACGCTTTGCGCATGGCTGCCGGCAACCAAAACATGTACTTCACCCAGTTTTTCAGCGGCGGTAACGGCGTGTAAAGTGGCGGGATTGAGTTTATTGTTGTCGTGTTCGGCAATAATTAATATGGTCATTATCATTCCTCAAATAACTTTGGCTTCGTTTTTTAATTTGCTGACAAGTTCGGCAACGCTTTCTACTTTTACGCCGGCAGTGCGTGTTTTGGGTTCAGCCACTTTGATTTGGCGCAAGCGCGGGGTAATGTCCACGCCCAATTCAGCAGCGGTTTTTTTCTCCAGTGGTTTTTTCTTTGCTTGCATGATGTTGGGTAATTTTACGTAGCGCGGCTCGTTTAAGCGCAAATCGGTGCTGATAACCGCCGGTAAAGTTAATGCCAGTGTTTCCAAACCGCCGTCAATTTCACGGGTGAGCAAAACTTCACCTTCGCCGATGACCACTTTACTGGCAAATGTGCCTTGCGGTGCGTTCATCAGGGCTGCCAGCATTTGTGCGGTTTGATTGGCATCATCATCAATTGCTTGTTTACCCAAGAGCAGTAAGTCCGGTTTTTCGCTGTCGGCAATGGCTTTCAGCAGTTTTGCCACTGCTAAAGGTTCGAGTTTTTCATCGGTTTCAACGTGAACAGCACGGTCTGCACCCATTGCCAAAGCCGTGCGTAAGGTCTCTTCACATTGCTTCACACCCAAAGATACCACCACGATTTCGGTGATTTTTCCCGCTTCTTTCAAGCGCACGGCTTCTTCTACCGCGATTTCGTCAAACGGATTCATTGACATCTTAACGTTGCCGATGTCCACGTCTGAACCGTCTGTTTTTACACGCACTTTGACGTTGTAATCAACCACCCGTTTTACTGCAACCAATGCTTTCATGGATACTCCTTGTGTCTTGTCTGAATTCAGTTATCACACGATGTTTTCCGACTGTGGTTTATTTTAACCAAATATGAAGGTCAATAGTGATGAAACTGTTTTGATTGGATTTTTTAATTTTTACTTTATTCAAAGCAATTAAACAATTCCTTTTTCTGCCAATGTCTGTATTTGTGCGGCATCCATGCCGAGTAAATCACTCAAAATTTCATGGGTATGCTGCCCCAATGTTGGCGGTGCCATGCGGTATTCTACCGGTGAGCCGCTTAATTTCAGCGGGCTGGCAACCAGCGGCACGCTGCCGTTGGCGGTGAGCGGGTGCGGCAGTTCGACTTTCATGCCGCGATGCTGAACTTGCGGGTGCGCAAAGGTCTGGGCGATATTATTAATTGCGCCGCACGGAACACCGGCTTTTTCCAGCGGGCTAATCCAATCGGCAACATTTTTTTCTGATAACGCAGATTGCAGCATGGATATAATAATTTCACGGTTGCGCACACGTCCGGCATTGGTTTTGAAGCGGTCGTCTGCTGCCCATTCTCGGTGATCAAGAATTTCACAAAGTTTGGCAAATTGGCTGTCATTGCCCACCGCCAGCACCATTTGCCCGTCTTTGGTATCGAACACTTGATACGGTACGATGTTGGCATGGGCATTGCCTTGGCGTTTCGGAATATTGCCCGATACCAAGTAATTCATATTCATGTTTGCCAAGGCGGCTACCTGAACATCAAGCAAGGCAGTGTCAATGTATTGACCTTCGCCGCTGCTGTGGCGGTGATTAATGGCGGCAAGAATGGCAACGGTTGCGTACATGCCGGTCATAATATCGGCAAATGCCACGCCGACTTTTTGCGGACCGCCGCCGGGTAAATCGTCGCGCTCGCCGGTGATGCTCATCAAGCCGCCCATGCCTTGTACAACAAAATCATAACCTGCCAAAGAAGAAAGCGGACCGTCCTGCCCAAAGCCGGTAATGGAGCAGTAAATCAGGCGCGGATTGATGATTTTTAAATCGTCATAGCTCAAGCCGTAGCGTTTCATGTCGCCGACTTTGTAGTTTTCGATAAATACATCACTGTTTTTCACCAATTCACGCACCAAGGCTTGTCCTTCCGGCTTGGATAAATTCAGAGTCAGCGATTTTTTATTGCGGTTTGCCGCCAGATAATAAGCAGAATCCGCAGTGCATTCTTTACCGTCTTTGTCTTTCAAATAGGGAGGTCCCCAGCCGCGCGTGTCATCGCCTGCACCGGGTCGTTCCACTTTGATTACTTCCGCACCCAAATCTGCCAAGATTTGTCCGCACCACGGTCCTGCCAGCACCCGGGATAAGTCCAATACGCGAATACCGCTTAATGCACCGCTCATCATCATTCTCCAATAAAGGATTCAGTTAAAAAATACATCTGCGTAAGAATTTGGTGTGATGTAGTTTGTTCGCATTGCAGAATATTATTTCGCCATGCAGAACACAATGTCATTATTAAGTTTAAATTCTAAATAAAGTATTGGCATTTGTAAATTCAATAAAATAATAATTTTTTGATAAATAATATATTATTATTTTACAAGCAGTTATTATTAATTATTTTTTACAATATTCCGCATAGCGAAATGATATTTCATTTTTATTGACGAGGTGAAGAAAGGTATGCAAAATTATCACGGAAAGTGCAAAGTTGAATAAAGCCTGAATTGAGACATTGGTCTGCTGTAACAAAACAAAATAAAACGCCGCAAAAGGCAAATAAATACGGTTACGGTTGAAATTTACTGCTTGTGGGTTAAGTGCATCTGCATTGAGAAATTAAAGCGGCGGGTAAATTTCTGCGGCAGTGAATCGTTTTTCACTTGTAACAAGTAGTTGGCCGTATGGCATCTTGTTTTTTGACTGTGAAAAATGGGTTTGGTAAGACAACATAATAAATACAACATAAATGAATGATTTGAGTATGACTGACTACATCAATAATGACATCGCCCGTTTCAATGAAGGAAGCGGCGAAAAAGAGAGGCAGTTTGTTACTGCGCTGGCACGAGGATTGGAAATTTTACGTTGTTTCAGTCCGGGTGAACGGTATTTGGGTGTGGCGGAATTATCACGCCGTTCGGGGATTCCGAAGCCGTCGGTTTCGCGTTTGGCAGGCACTTTGGTAACGCTGGGCTACCTGGATTATTCGCCGGAGTTGTCCAAATACAGTTTGGGCATAGGTGTGTTGTCGCTGGGATATGCCATGCTGTCTAACATTGGTTTACGCCAAATGGTACGCCCGATGTTGCAGGAATTGGCGGAATATTCACAAGCTTCCGTGTCCATCGGCATGCGAGACCGTCTAAGTATGGTGTATGTGGAAACCGTGCGCAGCACCGCACCATTGGGCATGAGGCGAGGTGTCGGTTCACGCTTGCCAATGGGCTTAACGGCATTGGGTCATGCTTATTTAGCAGGGCTGCCTGAAAACGAGCGGGCATTTTTAATGGGACAATTGAGTGAACGTGCCGGTTCGGCATGGCCGCAAATGCAAGAATCCATTGAACAAAATTTGCATCACTGTGCTGTTCATGGGTTTTGTGTTTCCATTGCGCAGTGGGAAAAAGATGTGAGTGCGGTGGCTGTGCCGTTTCGTGATCACGACGGCACTTTGATGTCGTTCAGCTGCGGCGGTGCGGCATTTTTGCTGACTGAAGATCGTTTGAAAAGCGATATTGGTCCGCGTTTGGTCAATATCGTTAATAGCATCGGCGGACAATCCCGCTGAAAATCATAAAGGAAAAAACATGATTCGCGATCAAGAAACCTTATCAATTTTGCTGGATACCATATCGCGCTTTGTTAAAGAAAGGCTGATACCGGCGGAAGAAACCGTTGCCGAAACCGATGAAATTCCGGCAGACATTGTTTCTGAAATGAAAGAAATGGGCTTATTTGGTTTGAGCACTCCCGAGGAATACGGCGGGCTGGGCTTAACCATGGAAGAAGAAGTGATGGTGGGTTTTGAAATCGCCAAAACCTCTCCGTGTTTTCGTTCCCTGATTGGCACCAACAACGGCATCGGTTCACAAGGCATTATTGTGGACGGCACGGAAGCGCAAAAACAACACTATTTGCCCAAGCTGGCGGCAGGTGAATTGATTGCTTCGTTTGCTTTAACTGAGCCGGATTCGGGTTCAGATGCCGCTTCGCTGCGCACCACTGCCAAACGAGACGGTGATTTTTATGTGTTAAACGGCACAAAACGCTTCATCACCAATGCGCCTGAAGCAAGTATATTCACCGTGATGGCGCGAACCAATCCCGAGATTAAGGGTGCGAAAGGCATTACGGCTTTTATCGTAGAACGCGGCACGCCCGGGCTGACTGTGGGTAAAGCCGATAAAAAAATGGGACAAAAAGGCGCACACACTGCCGACGTGATTTTTGAAAATTGCCGTGTTCCCGCCGCCAATATCATCGGCGGACAAGAGGGCGTGGGTTTCGGCACAGCCATGAAAGTGTTGGACAAAGGCAGGCTGCACATTGCTTCTATTTGCACCGGCGCGGCAGAGCGCATGTTAAATGATGCCTTGCACTACGCTGTTGAACGCAAGCAATTCGGTAAACCAATTGTTGAATTTCAGCTGATTCAAGCGATGCTGGCAGACAGCAAAGCCGAAATCTACGCAGCCCGCTCCATGATTTTGGAAGCCGCCCGCAAACGTGATCGCGGTGAATCGGTGTCCACCGAGGCTTCGTGCTGCAAAATGTTTGCATCTGAAATGTGCGGACGGGTGGCAGACCGTGCGGTGCAAATTTTCGGCGGTGCGGGTTATATCGCCGAGTATCCGATTGAGCGGTTCTACCGTGATGTGCGTTTATTCCGCATTTACGAAGGCACCACGCAAATTCAGCAAATCGTGATTGCACGAAACATGGTGAAAGATTTGCAGGCTTAATCACAGGCTGCCTGAAAAGGTTTTCAGGCAGCCTTTTATTTCATTTGCCGCTTTGTTTGAAGGAGAAATAACTTCGCGCAAAAATACAACACCAAACCACAGAAATGAAGCAAACGAAAAATCAAGCAGCCAATGATTTTTCAATTAAGACCAATTTGATAACCAAATGGTTTTAAAAATCATTACTCACGGTATTTATACCCACGTTTTATATGCAAATACAGCATTGTTATCGTGTTTTGTATTGGTTTTTACACCCGCGGTACCCGATTAAGAAATATATATTTTACGTTTTAGTGTGTTTGACTCAAACAGCCACTGAAATATCCAAATAAAAAACAGGAGATAAGTCATGAATACAACCACAGCAACACAACAACAGCCCGGCGGCAAGATTTGGATTGCCGTGTTCATCTTCGGCTTTTTGGTGCTGATGATGGACGGTGCTGATTTGATGTTTTTGTCTTACAGTCTAACTTCATTGAAAAAAGAATTCGGCTTAGATTCGTCGCAAGTCGGTTCACTGGGTACGATTACACTGGTGGGCATGGCAATCGGCGGCATTTACGGCGGCTGGGCGGCAGACCGCTTTGGGCGCGTGAAAACCGTGGTGTGGTGTACGATTATTTTCTCGGTAGGCACAGCTGTTTTGGGCGCAACCCAAAGCTATTGGCAGTTTGCCATATTCCGTTTTATTGCCGCTTTGGGTTTGGGTGCAGCGTATGTAACTTGTAACACATTGATGGCAGAGTATGTGCCGACAAAATACCGCACCACCGTATTGGGTACCTTGCAGGCGGGTTGGTCGGTCGGTTATTTGGTGGCAACTCTTCTGGCACGTGCGATTATTCCTGTATATGGCTGGCGTTGGTTGTTTTACATCGCATTGATTCCGGTGGTGCTGGCATTTGCCATGCAGTGGATTGTGCCGGAACCGCAGGCTTGGATTGCCGCCAATGCCAAACGGCTGCAGCAAAAAGCGGCGGGGCTTGCCAATCAAGTGGTGGAAAAAACCGAAAATGCCTACAAAACCATTTTCAGCAACCCTGCTGTGCGTACCATGTTCATCTTGTGGTGTCTTACCGCCGGCTTTTTGCAATTCGGTTATTACGGCATTGCCACTTGGCTGCCAACCTATTTGGAACAAGAAACCGGCATGGCGTTTAAGACAATGACCGAGTACATGGTGGGCTATTACATTGCCATGATTCTGGGCAAAATCATCGCCGGTTGGGTAGCGGATCGCATTGGCAGACGCGCTGTGTATGCGTTTGGCGCAATTGGTGCAGCGGTGTGTATCCCTTTAATCGTGTTGTACAGTACCCCCGCTAATATTATTTACTTAATGATTGCCTTTGGTTTTGTTTATGGTATTCCCTATGGTGTCAATGCCACTTACATGACCGAAAGTTTTGAGACCCGTATTCGCGGTACAGCCGTGGGCGGTGCGTATAACGTGGGGCGTGTGATGGCTGCTGCTGCACCGTTTGTGATCGGTTTTCTTGCTGATAAAGGCATGATAGGGGTGGGCTTTTTCGTGATGGGCGGTGCATATTTCCTTTGCGGTTTAATCCCTGCCTTGTTTATTAAAGACAAATTGTTTGACCCGCAAAAGTCGAATTGAGTGAATTTAATTGGTTGCGGCTGTGTTTCAGGCAGCCTGAAAAGCAGAATGTGTGATTACCGTTGTGTTTGGCAGTCAGTAATCGGCATGATGTTTCAGGCAGCCTGAAAAACAAAACATGCTGTGGTGTGCATGGCGCACCAATCTGCGGTTTATGCTGCAACTTTTTAGAATTTCAGAATCGGCTGTTCTGCAAAGGAAACATCATGCAAGAAACAATCAACAGCGTGGTATTAACCGAATACCCTGCTCAATATGTTGCGCTGGTGCGTTTAAATCGCCCTGAAGCCAGAAATGCGTTGAATAATGAAGTACGCCGGCAATTGGCGCACGTGTTTACTGAATTGAGCGGCAATGCCGACATTCGCGCCATTGTTTTAACCGGCGGCGATGAAGTGTTTGCGGCAGGTGCAGACATCAAAGACATGACCACTGCCACCACCATCAGTATGTATCAGCGTCATGCCGAACGCTATTGGCAAGCCATAGCCGATTGCCCCAAGCCGATTATTGCCGCCGTGAACGGCTATGCTTTGGGCGGCGGCTGTGAATTGGCAATGCATGCCGACATCATCATTGCCGGTGAGGGCGCACGGTTTGGTCAGCCTGAAGTCAAAGTGGGCGTGATGCCGGGCGCGGGCGGGACACAACGCTTAATTCGTGCCGTTGGTAAATTCCAAGCAATGCGCTTGTTGTTTACCGGTTGTATGGTTAAAGCACCCGAAGCCTTGCGCATGGGTTTGGTGAGTGAAATGGTTGCCGACGGAGAAACGGTGGCGCGGGCAGTGGAAATGGCACAGGAAATCGCCAAAATGCCGCCGATTGCCATTGCGCAAATCAAAGAAGTGGTGCTGTCGGGAATGGATTTGCCTTTGGATGCGGCTTTAACCTTGGAGCGCAAAGCATTTCAGTTGCTGTTTAGCTCACAAGATCAAAAAGAGGGTGCAAACGCATTTGTGGAAAAACGCACCCCGAATTATCAGGGAGAATAAACATGGCAGTCAGCGAAATCAATATGATGGGTATTGTCGGCACCGGCATTATGGGTGCGGGTATTGCCCAAATTGCAGCGCAAGCAGGAATTCATGTGCTGCTGTTTGATGCGCGCGAGGGCGGTGCGCAAACGGCGAAAAATAATTTAACCAATACTTTAAATCGGTTGGCTGAAAAAGGGAAAATCACTGCTGAAGCGGCACGGCAAAGTGCGGCATGTTTGACGGCAGCAGAAAACTTAACTGCTTTATCGCCCTGTGATTTGGTGGTGGAAGCCATTGTTGAAAATTTGGAAGCAAAACGTGATTTGGTGCAGCAGCTGGAAGCCATTGTGCGCACTGATGCCATTATCGCGTCCAACACTTCATCGTTGTCGGTAAGCGCGATTGCCGCAGGTATGCAACACCCTGAACGCATTGCCGGCTTTCACTTTTTTAACCCAGTGCCGCTGATGAAAGTGGTGGAAATCATTCCGGGCATTAAAACCGATATAAGCGTATGCAATACCCTGCAAGCCTTGGCGGAAAAAATGGGACACACGGGTGTGCGTGCGCAAGATACCCCGGGCTTTATCGTCAATCACGCAGGGCGTGCTTACGGTACCGAAGCCTTGAAAATTCTGGGTGAGGGTGTGGCAAGTGTGGGCGACATTGACCGCATTTTGCGCGAAGGCGCGGGCTTTCGCATGGGACCGTTTGAACTCTTGGATTTGACCGCTTTAGACGTTTCCCACCCCGCTATGGAATCCATTTACAACCAGTTTTATCAAGACCCGCGCTATCGTCCGCACCCGCGCACCCGCCAAATGCTTACGGCAGGTTTACTCGGGCGGAAAACCAATGAGGGTTTCTACCGCTACGATAAAGGCGTGATGCTTAACCCTGCACCGCCGCAGCCTGTTCCCGAAGTGAACAATATTCCCGCTGTGTGGCTGGGTGCGGAGTGTGATGCAGATCGCGAGCAGCTACGGACTTTGGTGCAAAATGCAGGCGGTGTATTGGACGAGGGTGCAGCACCGCAACCTGCTTCTGTTTGTTTGCTTGCTGCTTGGGGCGAAGACGCAACCACTGCCGCATTGCGTTATCAGGTAAATCCTGCGCAAACAGTGTGTATTGATTTGTGGTGCAACCCTGCCAAACACCGCACGTTAATGCTCACCCCAATTACGGCAAAGCACACACGCGATGCTGTGCATGCTTTATTTGCTCAAGACGGTGTTGGTGTTACGGTGATTCACGATAGCAACGGCTTTGTGGCACAACGTGTTTTGGCAAGCATTGTGAATTTAGCTGCCGACATTGCGCAGCAACAAATTGCGGGTGTGAAAGACATTGATTTGGCGGTGCGTCTGGGCTTGGGCTACCCGTACGGTCCTTTGGCGTGGGGTGATTTACTGACTGCGCCGCGTGTTCTAACGGTGTTGACGCACATTTTCGAGGCAAGCAAAGACCCGCGCTATCGCCCCAGCCCGTGGCTGCGCCGCCGTGCTTTATTGGGCATACCGCTGGTGCAGGAAGAAACGGCGGCAGTTGGGTAGTGTTGTTGTTTCAGGCAGCTTTTCATGTCTGCAAAGGCTGTGTTCGCTATTGCAGCGAGAATGCAGCGGTGCGGTAATTTGCTTCAGAAATGATTGAGCGGTTGCTGATTGTCATTCGCATAGCTGCACAGGTTGCCTGAAAAGATGCCGGTACATGATTCAGCATGTATTGCACGGTATGTTACCCCTGAAAACCGTATTCCATTCAATCGGCGGCTTTATCCGAGTGCTGAAGCTAAGGGCAAGATCAACGTGCGGCACCCCTATTTTTAATCAATTACCTAATTTCGGAGTAAATCATGTTAGACGCTTTTATTTATGAGGGTTTGCGCACCCCGTTTGGTCGTCATGCAGGCGCGTTGGCAAGTGTACGTGCCGACGATTTGGTGGCGGGCGTGATGCGTCAATTGTTGGATAACAGCCCGTTTCAGGCAGCCGATATTGAAGACGTGATTTTGGGTTCGACCAATCAAGCGGGTGAAGACGCACGCAATGTGGCACGCAATGCGTTATTGGTGGCAGGGCTGCCCCATACCACGCCCGGACAAACCGTTAATCGGCTTTGTGCCAGCGGTTTGGCGGCAGTGATTGATGCGGCACGTGCCATTACTTGCCAAGAGGGTGAATTGTATTTGGCAGGCGGTGTTGAAAGCATGTCGCGCGCACCGTTTGTCATTGCCAAAGCCGAATCTGCCTACAGCCGTGATATGGTGGTATTTGATTCCACCATCGGCGCACGTTTTCCCAATCCGCGTTTGGTTGCACAATACGGCAACGATACCATGCCGCAAACAGGCGATAATGTGGCAAAAGAATACGGTATCAGCCGCGAAGAAGCCGATATTTTTGCCGCTGCCTCGCAAGCCAAGTATGAAACGGCGCGTCAAAATGGTTTTTTTGACGGCGAAATTTGTGCCGTGTCTGTGTCCACAGGGAGAAAAACACCGCCCAAACTGATCAGTGAAGACGAACATCCTCGCCCCGCTTCTGATTTTGCAGCGTTATCCAAATTAAAACCGCTGTTTGAAGGTGGTGTGGTTACGGCGGGCAATGCTTCGGGCGTAAATGACGGCGCGGGTGTATTGTTTATCGGCAACCGCCAAATTGGTGAACGGCGCGGCATTCAACCCATGGCACGTATCTTATCCGCCGCCGCTGCCGGTGTTGAACCGCGTATTATGGGCGTGGGACCTGTGGAAGCCATACGCAAGGCCTTGGTTCGAGCGAATTTAACCCTGAACGACATGGATATTATCGAAATAAACGAAGCCTTTGCGACACAAGTTCTTTCTTGTTTAAAAGGCTTGGGCTTGCCTTTGGACGATGCTCGTGTCAATCCCAACGGCGGTGCAATTGCCGTTGGTCATCCTTTGGGCGCGTCCGGTGCGCGATTGGCATTGACTGCTACACGGCAATTGCAGCGTACCCAACAACGTTATGCTGTGATTAGTTTGTGTATCGGGGTGGGGCAAGGTTTGGCGATGGTCATTGAACGGGTTTAAGTGAATGCAATTGTTGGCGCGGCAGACAAAAAAACGGTTTTTTTATCTTTATGTTTGCTGCGCCGCTATTCGTTGATTCAAGATTTATCGGTTGCGCAGATAAAGATGTTAAAAAATTTGGATTAGGTATTGACGAGTTAAATGCCTGTCCATATAATGCCGACTTCTTTCCCCGATAGCTCAGTCGGTAGAGCGACGGACTGTTAATCCGCAGGTCCCTGGTTCGAGCCCAGGTCGGGGAGCCAAAATTGGGTCGTTAGCTCAGCCGGTAGAGCAGCGGACTTTTAATCCGTTGGTCGAGCGTTCGAATCGCTCACGACCCACCAAATACTAAATTAAGCTAATCTGTCGATTAGCTTAATTTTTTTTGTATGTTAACCATGTTTATAATTCTTTTTTTGCTCAATTTATAGCTAAACGACTATTTTCTGCACATGGATACAATTTTCATTCTGCTTCCTGCCGTATAGGATTTGATTGTTTTGGATTGCTGTGTAATGAAAAAGAATGCAGTTTGGCTGTCAATTCTGATAAGACGAAATTTTATTTGCGTTAAGTCATATGGTTAAGTGATTTGCGAAGTAAAAATCCATTATTCCATTATAGGTATAGGCTTTAATCTCTTCGGGTCATATTCCCCGCCGCTCTGCGGCGTATAATTCGAAAATGAGTATATACCGATATAAGAATTATAATGTAATAGTTTTTCTTTACCACTTTGTATTTCCGGAAAAGTATACAGGATAGTGTTAAACGATAATGTTGATTTGGTATTAAGATAAGTATGTTTGGGAATAAAATTAAGGTACAAGGTCAAATTTTTGGAGATTGGAGCAGATAAAGATCATGTTCATTTTTTGCTTCAGTCTGTGCCAACGCATAGTATTATGAAATTGGTTACATTGATAAAGAGTTTAACGGCAAAGAAAATATTTAAACGTTGTTCAGATGTTAAAAAAAGGTTATGGGGCGGAGAATTTTGGAACAATGGTTATTTTGCAAGTGTAGTAAGTTAAGCATGGTGATGAATATATGATAAATCGCTGTGTACAAAAGCAGGGATTAGGGGATATAAAAACTTTATAATAATAATATACAACTGAAATTATTTTAGCAGATACCTCGCTGCTCTGCGGTGAGGTTATTCATTTATGGATAAATTGTTTGATATATTTTTGAATTTACAGTAAATTTATAAAAAAATCGGCGGCAAAAAATAAACATGATTTGCAGATAAATGTAAAAATGCACTAAGATGTTACCTTTGATTTATCAGATCTATATCAACAAAATTCACACAGAAAGACACACATGAAAATCTTATTATTGGGCGCGCCCGGCGCGGGCAAAGGCACACAGGCACAATTTCTTACTCAGGCTTTCGGTATTCCGCAAATTTCTACCGGCGATATGTTGCGTGCAGCAGTGAAAGCCGGAACGCCCTTGGGTTTGGAAGCAAAAAAAATTATGGACGAGGGCGGTTTGGTTCGTGATGACATCATCATCGGCTTGGTGAAAGAACGCATTGCCGAAGACGATTGTGCCAATGGTTTTTTGTTTGATGGTTTTCCGCGCACATTGGCGCAAGCGCAAGCCATGATTGAAGCCAATGTAGAATTAAATGCGGTTGTGGAAATTGATGTACCGGATGCTGCTATTATTGAACGGATGTCCGGCCGCCGAGTACATTTGGCTTCAGGGCGCAGTTATCATATTGTGTTTAATCCGCCGAAAACGGCAGGTAAAGATGATGTAACCGGTGAGGATCTGGTGCAGCGCGATGACGATAAAGAAGAAACTGTAAAAAAACGCTTGGCGGTTTATCATGAACAAACAGAAGTATTGGTGGGGTTTTACAGCCGGTTGAGCGGCGAGTCTGCGCCGCGTTATGTAAAAATCGATGGTACGCAAGCAGTGGAAAAAGTGAAACAGGATATTTTATCCGCATTGAAATAAATCGAAACCGCCGTTTATCAGAGAAAATAAGCGGCGATTTTTCAATTGGTTATTTAGACTTACTCTATGCACTGACGCTGATCAAATGCCATAAAAACATTGCTACTACGGTCAATAATATTGCCAGCGCACAACCGATTTTTGTTGCTACACCCACGATAAAGCCGATAAAAGTGGCTATGCCCACTTTGCCTGCCGTTAATAAATCACGGCGTGCCAAAAATTCACCGATAGCCGCACCAATCAATGGTCCGATAATCATGCCGGGCAAGGCAAAAAAGATGCCGATAACACCACCTGCCAACGCGCCCCACAGAGCTTGTTTGCTCGCACCGGAAAATTTCGCACCCAATAAGCCTGCCACATAATCTAAAGCCGAACCAATGATTACCAACACCGCAAGCACAATCAACGTGGTTGTGCCGATGATTTGATATTGGGTTGCGTAAGCCAAAAGCCATGTGCCGCCAAACATTAAAGGCAAACCGGGTACCGCAGGCATGATTGTTCCCAATAGGCCGACGCACAAGAAAATCAATGCCAAAGTAATTAAAATCGCTGTCATTTTTATCCTTTTATTCAATTTGATACAACAGACAAATATAGCCTAAAGTGGAAAAATCAATCCATCGTTTGAACAAGCAGGCACTTTTATTCCTTCAAAACACCACAATTCACTTAACGCACGTAAAGTAAAATTATTGCATCGGTTTGAATGTTTGTGCCGACAGAATAAAACAAGCAAACCGTGTATTTTGGTTGTCAAATATCATTACTAATTAAATGCTTTCAGGCAGCCTGAGTAAAAATACTCAAGCCATAAATGATAAATCAATGCTGTTCAATAGAACGGCAGCAGCTGGTCAATATTGCACTGTTTTCGGAAAAATAAGCCATTAAACTGCAAATTAATGCAATTTGAAGCAATAAATATTTGGCTTTTCAGGCTACCTGAAATCAGAGAAACAGCGTTGGTAAGCTCAGTTCACAATATCGAGTGCTTTCTTGAAATAAAGATGCCCCAAGGTGTAATATGCTGCCAGCTTAATACAACTGACGAATTGTACTATTAATATTAACGGGCAAAGATGCTGTATTAACAGGCGTGTCGGTGGCTTTGTTATTGGCATTGCTGATATTGCTTTCACTCTGTTGTCAAAATTATTTCCTATTGTATTTTTATCAAGAAAAAAGAAAATCAATCATCATGAGTTCCTCTGAAACCCGAGCTGTGTCAACAGCACCGCAACGACAATCCATTGATTCCATTCGGCGTAAACGCAATCTGATTATTTTGAGCATTACCTTGTTGCTGTTGGCGGTTGGTTTCACGCTGATGTATTTTTTAGTGTGGCAGCACAACGAAGAAACCGATGATGCTTATGTGAACGGGTATTTGGTTCAGATTACCCCGCAAATCAGCGGCACGGTGCAGGCAGTTGCCGTGGAAGACACCCAAAGCGTAAAAGCAGGGCAAATGTTGGTGAAGCTAGACGATACCGACATGAAGCTTGCCTATGAACGGGCGCAAAATGAGTTAATCAACACGATACGTCAAAATCAGCAGCAACATGCCTCACGTGATCAAACGCAAGCACAGGTTACTTCGCAGCAAGCGCAATTGGCGCGTTTACAAGCCGATTTACGGCGGCGTGAGCAATTAGCGGGTGCGATTTCAGCAGAAGAATTGAGTCATGCCCGCGCGGCGGTGGCAGAGGCGAAAGCAGCATTGCTTGCTGCGCAATCGCAGCAACGCTCCGCTGAAGCGGTGCTGGGACGCAATGTACCGCTACGTGAACAGCCGGCAGTATTGACTGCCGTAAGCCATGTAAAAAATGCTTGGTTGAATTTACGGCGCACCCATATTGCCGCGCCGATGGCAGGGCAAGTGGCAAAACGCAATGTCCAATTGGGGCAGGAAGTGGCAGTGGGTACGCCATTAATGGTGGTCGTCCCTTTGGAAAAAGTTTGGGTAGATGCTAATTTTAAAGAAGGACAGTTGGTGGACATGCGTGTGGGGCAGCCTGCACTGATTACCGCAGATATTTACGGCAGCAAAGTGAAATACCAAGGCACAGTCGTTGGTTTTTCTGCCGGTACGGGTTCTGCATTTTCCTTGCTGCCCGCACAAAACGCTACCGGCAACTGGATTAAAGTGGTGCAGCGTGTACCGGTGCGTATCGAATTAAACGCTAAAGATTTGGCGGCGCATCCTTTGCGTGTGGGTTTGTCAATGAATGTGGCTGTGGATACGCGTGATAAAAATGGTCAAACAATGCAGCCAGCCGCCGTATTGCCTGAGGGCGAGGCGTTGCCTGATGTGGATTGGTCGCCGGTGGAGCAGGTTATCGACAATATTTTTACAGAATATACGCATTGAATATCAAGGCTGCCTGAATGAAACATTCTCCTTTAAGCGGTGTGCCTTTGATATTGGTAACGTTGGCATTGTCGCTGGCGGTATTTATGCAGGTGCTGGATACCACCATTGCCAATGTGGCACTGCCCACCATTGCCGGTAATTTGGGTGCGGCAACCAGTCAGGGTACGTGGGTGATTACCTCGTTTGCGGTGGCGAATGCGATTTCCGTGCCGCTCACCGGTTGGCTGGCGCGGCGGTTCGGCGAGGTGCGGGTATTTGTGGGTGCCACGCTTTTGTTTGTGCTGACATCGCTTTTGTGCGGCATCGCGCCGAGTTTGGGCTTTTTGGTGGTGTTCCGCATATTGCAAGGCGCGGTGGCAGGACCAATGATTCCTTTGTCGCAAAGCCTGTTGATGGCGGCGTATCCGCCGGAAAAGCGTTCTATGGCGTTGGCGTTGTGGTCAATGACGATTGTGGTTGCGCCGATTGTCGGTCCGATTTTGGGCGGCATCATCAGCGATAATTGGCATTGGGGCTGGATTTTCTTCATCAATATCCCCGTGGGTTTAACCGCGGCATGGGTGAGCTGGCGGCAATTAAAACACCGTGAAACCGAGCGCGTGATTCAGCCGATTGACGGCATTGGCTTGGCGTTAATGGTGTTGGGCGTGGGCGCTTTGCAGATGATGCTGGATTTGGGTGAAGATGCAGACTGGTTCTCATCTACCGAAATTGTGGTGCTGGCCGTGGTGTCGGCGGTGTGTTTGAGCTATTTTGTGATTTGGGAATGGGGCGAAAAACACCCGATTGTGGATTTACAGTTATTTCGCGACCGTAATTTCAGCGTTGGCGTGATTACCACGAGTGCCGCATTTATGGTGTATATGGGTGCGGTGGTGCTGTTGCCTTTGGTGTTGCAAACTCAATTGGGCTACACTGCCACATGGGCAGGTTTGGCAACCGCACCCATTGGTATTTTCCCGATTTTGCTCTCGCCCATTATTGGTAAATTCGGCAATCGCTTGGATATGCGCGTATTGGTAACTTTTAGTTTTACTATTTACGCATCGTGTTTCTTTTGGCGATCCGAATTCACGGCGCAAACCGATTTTATGTCGGTGTTCTGGCCGCAATTTTGCCAAGGCTTGGGTGTGGCAATGTTTTTTATGCCATTGACCACCATTACGCTTTCGCACATGGCAGGTCATCAAATTGCTTCTGCCGCCGGTATTTCCAATTTTGTCCGCATTCTGGCAGGCGGCATCGGCACATCAATTATCACCAATATGTGGGATAACAGGGAAGCCTTGCATCATTCGCGTTTGGTTGAAGCGGTAACGCCATACAATGACACCGCACAGCAAACATTGAAGGGCTTGAATAACATAGGTTTGAACGGCGCACAGCAAGCGGGTTATTTAGACAAAATCATTGCGCAGCAAAGCCACATCATGGGTTCAAACGATGTGTTTTGGCTGTGCGGTATTGTGTTTTTGATATTGATTGTGCTGGTGTGGTTTGCCAAACCGCCGTTTGGCACTAAAAGCAGCAAAGGCGGCGGGGCGCATTGAATTTTGGTAAACACCCGCGTATTGAATATTTTGTATTTATTAAAGTTGTTTTGTGAAAAATGACAGCTGTTTTGGTATGAGAAATAGCAGACTTTATCTCGAAAAATCCGCTGTTTCCTGCTATAATTAACTGTTTCTGAATATCGGTTTCAGACCAAGCCATACGGCATTCAACTCGTGTTCAATCCCATAAAACAAAGGGCTTTGAATACAGGCTTTCAGGCAGCCTGAAAACCGTTCTCCCATTGCATAAAGAATCTCTATGACCAATACACATGAAGCGCAAGAATACGGTGCAGACAGCATTAAAGTCCTTAAAGGTTTAGACGCTGTGCGCAAACGCCCTGGTATGTATATCGGCGATACCCAAGATGGTACGGGTTTGCACCACATGGTATTCGAGGTGTTGGATAATGCGATTGATGAGGCTCTGGCTGGCTATTGCAACATCATCACTGTTGCCATTAATTCCGACCAATCAATCACGATTGAAGACAACGGACGCGGCATTCCAACCGATATTCACGCCGAAGAAAACCGTTCTGCCGCAGAAGTCATCATGACTGTGCTGCATGCCGGCGGTAAGTTTGACAATAACAGCTATAAAATTTCCGGCGGCTTGCACGGTGTTGGTGTGTCGGTGGTAAATGCTTTGTCCGATTGGCTGAAACTCACCATTTACCGCAATGGCAAAGAACATTTCGTGGCATTTAGCCGCGGTGATGTGGTCGCTCCTTTGCAAATATTGGGCGATACCGACAAACAAGGCACACGCGTTCAATTTTTAGCCAGCACGGATACCTTTGGTGTGGTGGAATACAGCTTTGATATTCTTGCCAAACGTATTCGTGAATTGTCTTTTTTAAACAATGGTGTGGCGATTGAATTAATTGATAAACGCGATGGGCGCCATGAAAATTTTGCATTCAGCGGCGGTGTGGCGGGTTTTGTTCAATACATGAACCGCAACAAAAACGCGTTACATGAAAAAGTGTTTTATGCCAACGGTGAAAAAGACGGCATGGGTGTGGAATGTGCCATGCAGTGGAACGACAGCTATCAAGAAAATGTGCAATGTTTCACCAACAATATTCCGCAGCGCGATGGCGGCAATCACTTAACCGCATTGCGTCAAGTGATGACGCGCACGCTGAATAATTACATCGAAGCCAACGAAGTTGCCAAAAAAGCCAAAGTGGAAACCAGCGGCGAAGACATGCGAGAGGGATTGACTTGCGTATTGTCCGTAAAATTGCCCGATCCGAAATTCTCTTCACAAACCAAAGACAAGCTGGTTTCCGGTGAAATCGGTGCGGTGGTGAATGAAATCATCAGCCAAACCCTAACTGATTTTTTGGAAGAAAATCCGGTCGAAGCCAAAATCATTACCGGCAAAATCGTTGATGCCGCCCGTGCCCGTGAAGCGGCACGTAAAGCACGTGAAATTACCCGCCGCAAAAGCGTTATGGACGGTTTAGGGTTGCCCGGGAAGTTAGCAGACTGCCAAGAAAAAGATCCCGCATTATCCGAGCTTTATCTGGTGGAGGGTGATTCCGCCGGCGGTTCTGCCAAACAAGGGCGAGACCGAAAATTTCAAGCGATTTTGCCGCTCAAGGGCAAGATTTTAAACGTAGAAAAAGCGCGTTTTGAAAAAATGCTTGCCAGCCAAGAAGTCGCCACTTTAATTACGGCACTGGGTGCGGGTATTGGCAAAGAAGAATTCAATCCCGATAAGCTGCGCTATCACCGCATTATTATCATGACCGATGCCGACGTGGACGGTGCGCACATTCGCACCTTATTGCTCACCTTCTTCTACCGTCAAATGCCCGAATTGGTAGAGCGCGGGCATATTTATATCGCCCAGCCGCCATTGTACAAAGCCAAACACGGCAAACAAGAGCGTTACTTAAAGGACGAATGGGAAAAAGACCAATTTCTGCTCAGCCTTGCCTTGGATAAAGCACAAATCGTGTGCGGCAACACGATATTAGAAGGTGATGCTTTGGCACAAATTGCCAAACAATTTTTGCTGGCAAAAAGCATGGTTCACCGCGAAAGCCGCCTGATTGATGCCGCTGTGCTTACTGTTTTGCTTGATATTGATGCTGATTTGGATTTCAGCACAGAACTCAGCACGGACACCACGATTGACCGCATCAGCCGACATCTGCAAGGCGGCGATATTGTTTTATTGCGCCGCACTGACGCAGATGGTGTCAATAGCATCGAAATTACCCGTAAATTGCACGGTAATACTGCCATAACTTACCTTAACCAAAAATTTGCAGACAGCAAAGCCGGTCAAATTATCCGCCAAACTGCTACGCTACTGAATGGGTTAGTAGGAGAGGGCGCGCAATTGGTTAAAGGCGACAACCGCATCCCCGTTTTCCGTTTTGACGAAGCACTGGATAAATTAATGAGTGCTGCCCAAAAAGGACTCAGTATTCAACGCTATAAAGGTTTGGGTGAAATGAATCCTGATCAGTTGTGGGAAACCACCATGGATCCGAAAGTGCGCCGTTTATTGAAAGTGCGTATCGAAGATGCGATGGTTGCCGATGATGTATTTGTTACCCTTATGGGTGATGAAGTTGAACCGCGCCGCTTGTTTATTGAAAATAATGCGCTGAATGCACAGGTGGATATTTAGACCAAGACCGAATGGTTCATTGAAACGGTAAAATTGCTTATGGTCATGAGATGAAGCTGTTTTGGATTGTGAGTACTTGGGTGATTACGATGCACCGCTTTCATTTTCAGATGATTGAACGGCAAATAATGGATTTCTGCATCGGCGTATTTCTTTGTTGCGGATATAACATGAGGTACTTGAACCGAAAAAACAGCGATTGCCGATGTTTGCAAATGATGAGGCAATCCAACGTTGTGATTTAATTTTCAATTCAATTGATTTAAAAGCGGATTATCGTATTTTGCTGCATTGATGTAATTATGTGGAACAGGCTGCCTGAAAACTTCAGTCAGCCTGTTTTTTGCCGTATTATGCACAGTGCGATGGTTGCAGCAGCTGCTTTTTATTTTATGGCTAAACTGCTGTTTTTGCACATAAGATATGGCTTTTCATCGCATTGGCTCAAAATCAAAAACATCAGTCATTGTAAATAAAGCGAGGCAATTCGGTTTTTGCCGTACATGGTTTGATTGTTTCGGATTGCCGCGTGATGAAAAAAGCAGTTTGGCTGTTATTGGCGGGGAAAACGAACGGCAAAGGAAATCCAAATGGATTGGTTTTGGTGGCAATACGCAGTCATGGCGGTTTTGGGGGTTGCGGCGGGAGTGGTTAATATTTTGGCGGGCGGCGGTTCTAATCTGGTGCTACCGGTATTGATGTTATTTGGTATTCCTCCTGATGTTGCCAACGGCAGTAATCGCATTGGTATTTTATTGCAAGTTTTTACCGGTATTCACGGTTTTCGGCGGGTTGGGCGGCTGCCAACGCAGGATTTGCCCGCCATTTTGCTGCCGGTATTAGCAGGGGGTGTGTGCGGTGCATTGCTGGCATCGGTTTTGCCCAATTCGCTGTTAAAACCATTGTTGTTGGGTACGATGTTGATTATGGCGGCTGTGATGTTGTTTAAGCCGGCTATTCTGTTGCCTGATACGATTGCCGCACCATTTACGGTTGCTCAAAAACCACAAGCCATTTTTTGGTTGTGGGTTGCGGGGGTGTACGGCGGTTTTGTGCAAGGCGGTGTGGGGTTTGTGCTGATGATGATTTTGGGTGGTTTATTGCGCTATGATTTACTCAGTACCAATGCCCTGAAATTGATCTGTACTTTGGTGTTTACTACGGTGGCATTGGCGGTGTTTATTTGGCAGGGAAAAGTATGGTGGTTTTTGGGATTGATTTTGGCGGCAGGTTACGTGGTTGGTGCTGTTATCGGTGTGCATTTTGCGGTAAAACTGTCCCCGAAAATCATGCGCTGGGTGGTGTTTGTGATGACGCTGGTTGCGGCATCGGCGGCATTGATTTTTTAAGTGCAGGGAAACATAGCCAAACCACTTTCTTTTTTACCATGCAGCAATCCGAAACAATCAAGCCCTGTGGGGTAGAAACCGCAATGAAAAGCCGTATCCATATATGCAACAAACAGTGGTTTAGTTATATAAAAGGCTGCCTGAAACTGTTTTTGTTTTCAGGCAGCCTTTTTATTGAATAAACAAGAGATTATTCTTCATTCAGCAATCGTTCTACTTCGGCAATGTATTGCTGCATTGCTTCGTCTTTACTCATGCCTTTAATTTTTCCCCATGCTTCATATTTTTTCTTTGCCACCAAATCAAACATACTTGGCTTTTCATCACCGGCATCGCCTGAAGTGGCTTGTTTATAAAAAGCATACAACTTCAATAAAGTGGTATTGTCAGGGCGTTCCGCCAAGCTCACAACATCATTTTGTGCTTGGGCAAATTGTTGGGCTAAATCGCTCATGCTCTATCCTTTCGTTCCGATATTGCCGTTGTGTTTTCAGGCAGCCTGAAAAACGAGAAATAATGGTGTATTACTGATTTTCCGTGATGGCTTTTTCCAGATTTTCCTGTTCCATGAAGCCGGAAAAAACTTTTCCGTTGGGGAAAACCAAAGTGGGTGTACCGTTAAAGCCAAGTGTTTGACCCAAACGCATGGTTTCGGCAATGGGGTTGGGGCAAGCGGGAACGGTTGGCGGTGCAATTTGATTGCGCATCCAGTCTGTCCATGCTTTGGTGCGGTTGGGCTGACACCAAAGCTGTTCTGATTTGGCTTGGGCTTGTGGGTGCAGACTGGGAATCGGCATCATAAAATTATCAATGGTGAGGTTATCCATTTTGGCAAATTCACTTTCCAAGCGTTTGCAATATGGACAATCGGTGTCGGTGAATACCGCAATTTTCCGCTCACCTTTGCCGCGCACTTCGCGAATGCTTTTGTCGAAGGGCAGAGCGGTAAAGTCCACTTTGGTGATTTCAGCCAGCCGCTCTTCACTCAGGCTTTTCATGTTGTTGATGTCCAATAATTCACCCACCAACATATGATCGGCATTGCCATCAACGTAAACCAATTGGTTGCCGCTTAACAACACTTCATATAAACCCGCCAGCGGTGCGGTTTCTACGCTCAAAACTTTCAGATTTTGAGCAGCGTAGGTTTTCTCCAGTTTGGCGGTGATGTTTTTTTTGGCTTGAGCCGTAACGGGTTTGCCGGCGGTTTGTGTGCTGCTGTTACCGGTAGATTCGCCGCAGGCAAACAGGGGCAGGATACACAGCAAGGTGAAACAGCGGTAAATAAAGTGATGAGTCATATTGTGCCTTTATGATATTCAGTACAGGCTGCCTGAAAAATTAATTGATGTGTTTGAAAAAAGGCAGGCTCATAAAGCCTGCCCTGATGAGAAGATATTATCGGTGGCGTTCCAAGTCAATGTCTAAGCCCAAAGAACGAATCTCTTTGACAAGTACATTGAACGATTCCGGCATGCCGGCTTCGATTTTGTGTTCACCTTTAACGATGTTTTCATACATTTTGGTGCGTCCGGTTACGTCGTCTGACTTCACAGTGAGCATCTCTTGCAAAGTATAAGATGCGCCGTAGGCCTCCAGAGCCCAAACCTCCATCTCACCAAAACGCTGACCACCGAATTGTGCTTTACCGCCCAAGGGTTGTTGGGTTACCAAGCTGTACGGACCGGTAGAACGGGCATGCATTTTTTCGTCCACCAAATGGTGCAGTTTCAGATAGTGCATCACGCCCACAGTTACTTTTCGGTCAAAGGCTTCACCGGAACGGCCGTCATACAAAGTGATTTGGGTTTTGCTGTCATTAAAGCCCAGTTTCTGAATATCCGTGTCATCGCTCGGATACGCCAATTCGAGCATGGCTTTGATTTCGTCTTCGTGTGCGCCGTCAAATACGGGAGAAGCAAAAGTCATGCCTTTGGACAAATTACGTGCCAGTGCCAGAATCTCATTGTCTTTTAAGGCTTTCAGATTTTCTTTTTTGCCGCTGTGATTGTAGAGTTTGTCGAGGAACGAACGAATATCTTTTATTTTGCGCTCTTCAGCCAGCATTTTGCTGATGCGCTCGCCAATGCCTTTTGCCGCCCAGCCCAAATGCACTTCCAAAATTTGTCCGATGTTCATGCGGCTCGGTACGCCCAAAGGATTTAACACAATATCCACGGCGCGGCCATCTGCCATATACGGCATGTCTTCCACCGGCAAAATACGCGAAATCACCCCTTTATTGCCGTGGCGGCCTGCCATTTTGTCGCCGGCTTGCAAGCTGCGTTTAATGGCAATGAATACTTTCACCATTTTTTGCACACCCGGCTGCAATTCATCGCCTTGAGTGAGTTTTTTCTTTTTGATTTCGTATTGTGCGTCGGCTTCTTCACGTTTTTGCTGTAAAGCGGCTTTGATGAGCTCCACTTGTTTGGCAATGGTATCATCTGCTAAACGAATATCAAACCAATCGTGTTTGCTTGGCAAAGAGGCAAGATATTCGGCAGTAACCGGTTTGCCTTTACCCAATTTCAAAGGACCGCCGTTGGCTTTTTGATCAATGATTAAACGCTCAATACGGTCAAATGCGTCTTCATCAAACACTCGCAGCTGGTCGGCTAAATCTTGGCGGTAGCGTTTTAATTCGGATTCAATAATGGATTGTGCGCGTTTGTCGCGGGGAATGCCTTCGCGGGTAAACACTTGCACATCAATAACTGTGCCGCTCATGCCTGTAGGCAAACGCAGAGAAGTGTCTTTTACATCACTGGCTTTTTCACCGAAAATCGCCCGCAGCAATTTTTCTTCGGGCGTAAGCTGGGTTTCGCCTTTTGGGGTTACTTTACCCACCAACACATCACCGGCTTCTACTTCTGCACCGATATACACAATGCCCGATTCGTCCAAGCGGTTTTGCATGCGTTCAGACAAATTGGGAATGTCGCGGGTGATTTCTTCCGCGCCCAATTTGGTGTCCCGCGCCACCACGTTCAATTCTTCGATATGAATGGTGGTGTAGCGGTCATCTGCCACCACGCGTTCAGAAATCAAAATGGAATCTTCGTAGTTGTAACCATTCCACGGCATAAAGGCGATGGTCATGTTCTGACCCAATGCCAATTCACCCAAATCGGTAGATGCACCGTCGGCAACCACATCACCGCGCTGCAAAACATCGCCTTTTTGCACAATCGGACGTTGGTTGATGTTGGTGTTTTGGTTGGAGCGGGTGAATTTCACCAAATTGTAAATATCCACGCCCACTTCACCGGCGGCGGCTTCATCATCGTGTACACGCACCACCACGCGGTTGGCATCAACATAATCCACCACGCCGCCGCGCCGTGCAGTGATGGCGGTTGCACTGTCAATGGCAACATCACGCTCAATACCGGTACCCACCAATGGTTTTTCGGCACGCAAACACGGCACGGCTTGACGCTGCATGTTCGCGCCCATCAAAGCACGGTTTGCGTCATCGTGTTCCAAAAACGGAATCAAAGAAGCGGCAACCGATACCACTTGATTGGTTGCTACGTCCATGTATTGCACACGGTCAGGCGTTGCCATAATGGTTTCGCCTCTTTCGCGGCAAGTAACCAATTCATCAATCAAGCGGCCTTTGTCGTCCAACTCGGCACTTGCTTGTGCAATCACATAGCGGCCTTCTTCAATGGCGGATAAATAATCAATGTTATCGGTAACTTTGCCATTTTCCACGCGGCGATAGGGAGTTTCCAAAAAGCCGTATTCATTGGTACGGGCATACACCGATAAAGAATTAATCAAGCCGATGTTCGGACCTTCCGGCGTTTCAATCGGGCAAACACGTCCGTAGTGCGTGGGGTGTACGTCGCGCACTTCAAAGCCGGCACGTTCACGGGTCAAACCGCCCGGACCCAATGCCGATACACGGCGTTTGTGGGTGATTTCTGACAGCGGGTTGGTTTGATCCATGAATTGTGATAATTGGCTGGATCCGAAAAATTCTTTAATGGCAGCGGAAATGGGTTTGGCATTGATTAAATCGTGCGGCATTAAATTTTCAGATTCCGCTTGGTTCAACCGCTCTTTAACGGCACGTTCAACCCGCGCCAAACCGTTGCGGAATTGGTTTTCAGTCAGCTCACCCACTGAACGCACACGGCGGTTGCCTAAGTGATCAATGTCATCTACTTCGCCTTTGCCGTTGCGTAATTCCACCAAAGTGGCAATGCTGGCAACGATGTCGGCAATCGACAGCACAAACGTGCCTTCTTTTTCCGCACCGGCAAAGGTTTGATTCATTAAGCGGTCATACCACGTGCCTTTTTGCGAATCAATTAAATGGTGTCCGTAAGTACGGGCATTGAATTTCATGCGACCGACGCGGGACAAATCATAGCTGTCTTCACTGAAAAACAGGCGGTTAAACAAGGCTTCCACTGCTTCTTCGGTGGGCGGCTCACCCGGGCGCATCATGCGGTAAATGGCAATCCGCGCTGCTTGCCGATCGGTAACTTCATCGGTGCGCAGGGTGTGTGAAATATAGCCGCCCTGATCCATATCGTTGACGTAAAGTGTGTCAATTTCACTCACGCCTTGAATATCGAAACGCGCCAATAATTCTTCGGTGATTTCGTCATTGGACGATGCTAAAATTTCACCGGTATCTGTAATAATGACATCGCTTGCCAATATTTTGCCGATTAAACTTTCCGGCTCAATTTGCAAACGTTCGATTTTGGCGGCGGTGATGTCGCGAATGTGTTTGGCGGTAATGCGTTTGCCTTGTTCTACCAACACTTTGCCTTTGCCGTCAATAATATCAAATTTAGCGGTTTCTCCGCGCAGGCGGGAGGGTACTAAAATGGTTTCCACGCCGTCTTTGGATAGGAAAAAGTGTTCTTTATCGTGGAACATTTCCAGAATTTGCTCGCCGGTGTAGCCCAAGGCTTTCAGTAAAATGGTTACCGGCATTTTGCGGCGGCGGTCAATACGGAAATACAGCAAGTCTTTTGGATCAAACTCAAAATCCAGCCAAGAGCCGCGATAGGGAATGATGCGGGCAGAGAATAATAATTTGCCGGAAGAGTGGGTTTTGCCTCGGTCGTGCTCAAAAAATACCCCGGGCGAGCGGTGTAATTGCGACACAATAACGCGCTCAGTACCGTTAATGACAAACGAACCGCTTGATGTCATCAGCGGAATTTCGCCCATATACACTTCATTTTCACGCACTTCTTTAACCACATTGGGTTTAGATGACTCTTTGTCCAAAATCACCAAACGAATGCGTGCACGTAACGGCGAGGCATAGGTCATACCGCGCAATTGACATTCTTGTACATCAAACAGCGGTTCACCCAGCACGTAATGCACAAATTCCAAACGTGCATAACCGTTATGACTCACAATCGGAAAAATAGACAGGAAAGCTGCCTGAAGGCCTGATTCTGCGCGCTGGTCAAAAGGGCGGTTGTTTTGCAGGAATTCAGAGTAAGAATCCAATTGGGTGGCCAATAAAAAAGGGACTTCCACGACATTGGCGCGTTTGGCAAAACTTTTGCGAATGCGTTTTTTTTCGGTAAAAGAATAGGACATGGGCGAAGCTCCAAAGGGCGGGTTTGGCAAGCAATGCTTTCTTGCGTCAAGTATTTGATTGTTTGAAAAGAAAATCAGCGGTTTTGTATTTTACATACAACAAAATAAAATCAATGAAAGCAAAACACCGCAAGGCGGCTGTCTTGAGAGCAGACAGCCTTCGGCAGTGTCAGTAAAAAATTGGGTTAATTTAAAAGAACTGATTATTATACCTTATTTTTTAATAATATGTTTAACTGGGGAATAAATATTTATGTGGTGCTTTGACAAAGTATAAAGCATGCGGCAAGCTGGGATACTGAATTTGTTGTGCCGAGTTTTGTCATCGGCCATTTTATTTCCAATAAAATTGGTGTCCGACAGGATTTTTCGGCTGTTTTTGCAGATAATACGGTTTTTTGGAATCATACCACTGCATTGTTGTTTTGCGCAGGGCTACCGTTGTTGTCCTGCTTTCATTTTTAACATTAACCAAAAATTAAACGGCATTCTTATGAATTTAACCCCCACCCAGTTTGTGCGCTATATCGCCGTCATTTTCTTTGCCATAGCGGCAGATCAGTTGAGTAAATGGCTGGTTTTGACGCGTTTTAATTTTGCCGAGCGGCTGAATATTGTCCCGAATTTTTTTGATTTAACCTTGGTTTTTAATACCGGTGCTGCGTTCAGTTTTTTGGCAAATGCCGGCGGCTGGCAAAAATTTTTCTTTCTCGGTTTGGCGGTTGTGGTCTGTGGTTATTTGCTGCGTGCTATTTGGAAAAATGAATTCGGCAGCGTGGGTAAGTGGGGCGCGGCTTTGATTGTCGGCGGGGCGGTCGGTAATGTGATTGACCGCCTGGTTCATGGTCATGTAATTGATTTTTTGCTGTTTTATATTAAAAATTGGTATTATCCCGCGTTTAATGCTGCCGATAGTTTTATCTGTGTCGGTGTGGTTTTGCTGTTGTGGGACGGATTTTGCAGTAAGAAAGATGTTGATTTAATTAAAAAAGCACGTTAAAACACAGCCGCGATACTGAAAAATAGGCATGTATCAAGATTGCAGATATTCGTGAACGATGTGGCAATTGCTTATTTTATTCGTAAAAACCAGTTGCTGCGGCTTATGCGCATGGCATCAGCTTGGTTGCTGATGGCACGCAATTTGGCAGTCATTTAGCAGTAAGCACGGTAACAACCGTTTTATTCGGCTCGTAAATGCCCGTTTTCCATAATCCACACGGCGTCAGCCAAGGCATTAACGTCGGCTTCGTCATGGGTAATCAACAAAACAGGCAGGTTTAAGCGCGTTTGCCATTCAAGCAGCTCGCGGCGCATTTTTTGGCGCAAATTTGCATCAAGTGCGGAAAAAGGTTCGTCCAAAAGCAGGGCTTGCGGCTCGGTAATCAAAGCGCGCGCCAGTGCGGTTCGCTGTTTTTGCCCGCCCGATAATTGTGCGGGATAGTGTTCTGCCACATTCTGCAAATCCATTTGTGTCAGCCAATAATCGGTTTCAGGCAGCCTTTGGTGCTTTTTTGGGTTGAATAAACCCGTTGTTAAACCGAAAGCAATGTTTTGGCGCACGGTTAAATGCGGGAATAGAGCATAATCTTGAAAGACAAACGCCAGCCGCCGCTTGTTTGCCGGTGCATTGATTTTTTTGGCGGCATCAAAAAAAACCTGTTGATTGAAGCGAATCTCGCCTGTGTCAGGGGTGAATAAACCGGCAATGCTTTTGAGCAGCAAAGTTTTGCCGCTGCCTGAAACCCCGAGTATTGCGTTGCGTTTGGCAGAGGTTTGAAACGCTGCCGACAAACAAAATGTTTTGTTGTCGGGTGCGGATAAGGTTTTTTGAATATTAACGTGAAACATGAGTGTGTTTGTGAAACATGAGTATATTATTGTGAAGTGAATTTGCGGTTTCGTCGGCGGGAAAGCGTATTCACCGCCAACAGCAACACGGCGCACACGGCAGAAATAATCAATACCAAACTGTTGGCAACATCGTCCTGCCCCGCTTGTACCGCTTCATAAACGGCAATCGAAAGCGTTTGGGTTTTACCCGGAATGCTGCCCGCTACCATAATGGTTGCACCGAATTCTCCCAGACAACGGGCAAACGCGAGCAGTAAACCTGCCAGAATGCCGTGCTGTGCCAAAGGCAGCGTTACCCGAAAAAACACCGCCCGTTCGGGCAGACCCAATATCACGGCGGCTTGCTCCAATTGTGTGCCCAAGGTCTCAAAAGCGGCGCGGGCGGGCTTATACACCAGCGGAAACGATGATACACAAGCAGCTATCACTGCCGCTTGCCAAGTAAAAATCAAATGGATACCAAAATAATCCGCCAGCCATTTGCCCAAAAAGCCTTGTTTGCCAATCAATACCAAAAGGTAGTAACCCAATACCGTTGGCGGCATGACCATGGGCAAGGTGCAGAAAATATCCAATATTTCTTTGCCCCAAAAGGTTTTCTTGGCGGCAAGATAAGCCAAAGCAATACCGAAAACGGCATTAATCGCTGTTGCCCATAATGCCACTTTCAGTGATAGCTGCAAAGCCTGCCAAGCGATACCCATACGTTATTTTCCGTGCAATGGTTTAAAGCCGTATTGCGTCAAAATATTTTGTGCCGGAGCCGATAACACAAACCGAATAAAACGCAAAGCGGCATCTTTGGGCGGCTGATTGTGGTTTACTGCCGCAATCGGATAAACAATGGCGGTTGGTACAGGTAAATTTAAACTTGTTTTAACGGTGTTTTGCATCTGCTTTGCATCGGTGGCAAACACCAAACCGGCATCGGTTTCATCACGAGCCACATAATTTAAAGCCTGCCGAACGTCTTGTGCTTTAATAAATTTTGGCTGCAATGCTTGCCATAACCCTGCTTGCGTCAATACCAGCTGCGCATAATGTCCGGCGGGTGCGGTGTCGGGATTGGCGATGGCAATTCTGCCAATGGCTTGTTGCTGTAAGTCTGACAATTGCCGCAAAACAACATTGCTGTTTTTCGGCACAATCAGCACCAATTCATTGCCCGCAAATACCTGCCGATGTTGTGGCATAATTAAATTTTTTTGCTGTGCTAAATCCATGGTGAGTGTATCGGCAGAGGCAAATACATCAGCCGGTGCACCATTTTCAATTTGCCGCAATAAAATGCCCGATCCGCCGAAATTCAGGTGCACCGTGTCTTGCGGATATTGCTGTTCATAGGCTTTGGCAATGTCTTTGAACGCATTGGTTAAGCTGGCTGCCGCTGACACCACAATATCCGCTGCCAGCAGGCTGCCTGAAAACAAACACAAAAATATGCTGAGCAGCAAACGTTTGCCTAAGCTGCGGGTGGTTGAATTGTTCATGATTTTCCTTTCATTAAGAATGTCAGTGTGCTAATGCCGCAGTACCGATTTTTGCCGGTGCAAGACATTAAGGCAAGAATAACACGGACGGTACGGGAAAGAGAATAATATCAAATGAGGATTGGTATCATCATTATTAATAATTAAGTAATGGCGTTTCATATTTAAACAGAATAAAAGCCAATCGGCGTATTTTTAATTCGAGATTCAACAGCATCTAAAGCGCAGTCAGTATTCAAACGGTGCTTTTTCAGGCAGCCATTTTTCTAAAACATGTTGCAATGCGGTTTTAAATTCAGTTAATGCGGTTAAGTCGGTTTTTTTAAAAGCGTCATTGAGGCAAGCAAAATGAATTTTCGGGTGTTGCTGAAGGTAATCAGCGGCTTTTTGCAGTTGGGTGAGGGTGGCGATATTGCGCACAAAGCCGTCGTTGTGCCATTGCGGGATAAATTGCCCCGAAGCCAAATGCCAATAACGGTACAAATAGGCGGTTAGATCATTATCGGCGCGGAAGCGGTTGGCTGAAGAGATGCACATGGCTTTGCCGCAATGTTGGTAAACCTGCTGTAAGGTGGTTTTGGTATGGGCTTGAGGCAAATGCCAGTGTGCAAACCAAAAATAGCGTTTGTAAAAAAAATAAAGCAACGCATTGCTGATTTTTGCTGTTAACGGATAGCTTTTGGCAAACAAATGTTCCTGTTTTAATGTGCCAATGGTGTGGTGTTGATTGATGAGTTCAACGGCGTTATTCAGCGAAGCAACCCATGTGCTGCTGCCGCGCAGCAAGGTGAACAGGCGGTTGCGTTTCAGCCAGCCGTGGTGAATAAAATCAACCGGCAAGCCGTGCTGAAAAAAGCGTTCCGGTGATATGGGGCGCAAACACATTGTATCGTCGTTTAAATACACAAAATGTTCGCTGACATCATCAGGTAAATTCACCAAATTCATTTCAATGGCAGATGAATTGAAGGTGGGCAGATGCGCTGTGTTGAGAAACAATTGCCGATGGGTGATGATTTTGATTTTGGGGTGATTGATGTTCAGCCACGGCGGCAGATGTCCTGCGGTAATCAACACAATATGGCGATACCATAGGCAATTTTTGGCAATCCCGCGCAATACATAGCGTAAAGTGCCTAAATCCTGATAACGAGTAATACCGGCAGCATCTGCATCTGCTGTTTGTTTGGGTAAATAACGCTGTTTTTCAGCCAGCCATTCAGGATCGGTATCGTCCACCCACGGCAAAACGAAATCAATTTCCATGATTATCCACTTGTTCCAATAATTGCCGCCACTTTTGATAGATATTGGCGGGTGTATAGGCAGCGGCATTGTGTTTACCCGCTTTACCCAATTGTTCGCGCAAAGTTTCGTTTGCCAATAAGCGGTTTAATGCGGCGGCAAATTGTTGGGCGTCGCGGTAAGGAATCAACAGACCGTCTTGCTCGTGCTGAATAATGTGGCGCGGTCCGTGGTTGCAATCATAGGAAACAATGGGCAAACCCAGAGACTTGGCCTCCAGCAAGGTCATGGGAAAACCCTCTTTGAGTGAACTGCAAACATACACCGAAGCGGACAAATATTCGGGTATCACTTCTTTAACAGCGGCTTGCAATATGACTTGCCCTTGTAATTGCTCTGCTTCGATTAAGTCTTGCAAACGCTGCTGCATTTCTCCCTTGCCGACAATATACAATTGCCAATCGGGATATTGGCGCAACACCGGTTTGATTTCCCGAATCAATAAATCATAACCTTTAATGGGCGCGAATCTGCCGAGTGTGATGATTTTTTTTGCCGCATAATCAGGTAATGGCAAATGCTCGGCGGCAAACGGCAGGGCATTGGGAATAACACATACATTGTTTAAACCGTTTTTTTGCTGATAAGTGTTGCGGTCTTCTTCGGTTAAGACAACTAAGGCATTTAAATGGCGGTAAATGCCTTTAAGCCAATTAACTTTGGGTCCTCCTGTACCATACGCACCGTGGTCACACCCGATAATTGTATTTTTTCTGAATAGGCGAAAAACACTGAACGCCAAATTACTCCACACATCTGTGCTGATATAAATTCGGTCTGATTTAATGTTTTTTAGCAGCCAGAAAATCAATTTAATCTCATAAACAATCTTCAATAATCTTCTGTGGGTATGCTTGCCAAAATTCAAATGTTGGATAGATAAGTTTGGGGGAATGTCATAGGTACAAGTATCATGATTGGCAGATTCAATACTGGTTAAATACACTTGATGACCCTGCTGAATAAACAAACGTGCTGTTTCCAATACCACACGTTCCCTGCCGCCAAGCGGATTGACATCGGGAATGAAAAAATGGATTTCCATACAAATTCCTTTTAATTTTATATGATTTTTTATCTTTTTTTACTTAAGCATCAATGCTTAGCTTCGCTGAAAATATCATTATTCATTGTGTGTTTTTGCGAAAAACCGTCCATAGCCGATACCACACACCAAACAGCACGGCACAAACCAAGCTGACAGCAGTAGCCGTTTGCAACCATGCCGCATAGTTGTTGATGGTTTGTTCGCGCAGTGCAAATATGCCCGCCGCCGTCAACGCCGTTGCCAGCACTGCCGTACCGATAATCAGGACATAAGTGCGCCATTGAGATAAGTGAATAATACGGCGATGACTGTAATACACCATTTCCGCTCCGCGCAACAAAAATGACAGCACCGCGCCGCCGAGTAAACCTGCCAAACCGTAGTGGCGGATTAAAATCACCGAGGCAATCAGGTTAATGCCGGTTTCCAGCAAGGCTTGCGGTTTGGTTTGGCGATAATGCCCCGCCGCCATAATCAGCGTAACGGCGGGAATGCGGCAGTTCTCAATAAACCCTGCCAATAAAAACATCAACGCCAATGTGGGCTGATGATAATCGGCATCGGTCATATTCGCGGTGTAAAGAGTGATAAACGGCATAAATAAAATGGCGGTTGCGCTGTAAATCCAGCCCAAGGCGCAGAAAAAGATGATTTCATAACGCAGAAAGTGTTGCTGTGTTTTTGCCAATTCGCCGTGCAGCGTGTGTCCGAAAATGGCTTGCATGCCTTGTGAGGCCGTTTGCAAAAACAGTTTTACGCCCATAAACACCAGCGCATAAACGGCATACACACTGGCATCTTTGAGTGTCAAAAACAGAGTAATCAACACCAAGGGTGAACTGAATATCACCAAGGCACACAATTGATGAAACAATACGTCCCACGTTTGTTCAATGTGATAAGCATTTTTTTTGTGCCAATGAAAATGCAGGTCCGAATAAGTGTGGCGCACATAAAATGCGGTCAGCCCGATTTTTAACAGCAAAACGGCAGAGGCGACACATTGAACCGCCACAATGGAATAGCCCCATTTAATCAGCACATACGATGCCGCCACATTACCCACAACGCTAACCGCTTGCACGGCAGACAAAACATATTGTTTTTGATCGGCAGCAAGCAATACGCGGTATGTGCCGAACAGAAAAAAATCCAGCACATTGATAAAACCCAGCAACAAAACCATGATCAGTGTTAATTGCGGGCTTAATTCATGGCGGGTAATCCACGCATAAACGCACGCCAACAGTATCAAAGCGGGAATAAACAGGCTGCCTGAAAAGCGATACAGCCGCCGCACCGATGCCAAAATACGGTTGCGCAATGCAATATCACCACGAGCCAGCGGCTGATACAAAGCCACAATACCAGCCGCGCCCACGCCTGCTTCCAGCAGGGTTAAATAGGAGATAAATTGTTTGGCAGAGGCAATCATGCCGTTGATTTCCGAGCCGTAATACACAATGATCAAGGGCGGCAGAATAAAACTGCCCACGGTGTTGATGATTTGCAGCAACAGATTGGCGGAAATATTTTTAATAACGAGGGTGCGGACGGCGGGCATGGTGGTTTAGTGGTTGGGCTTCGCCGTTAATCCATGGATTTCATGGTGTTGAAGACGGGCAGGCGTTCTTGAATTCGTGATAATTTGGCGTGGTTTAAGTGTGCGAGATGCAGACATTATTAAATTTTTATCGAGTTGTACTGCAATATATCATACTAGGGTCTGTGGATATTTAAAACTCAGCATAGTCATTTCAGCAGCACAAAAATAAATCATCACCGAAAAAGACAAATCCGTTTTATCGGTTCTCATTGTAACTCGCTTATATTCTTTCAACTGCATAAAGTAATTTTCAACCAATTGAGTATCATCTTCAGCAGCAAAACCGCACCCGAACCACTGCTTGACCCCTTTAGTGATTACCTTGATACGGTACATTATTATCGTGCTGATAACATCAGCGGCTTAATACAGCAAGGCGGTAATGAGACTGAACTGCCGACAGACACCACACCATACGGCGATAATCAAGACAATGAATTAACCGGCACACCGTATGATGATGAAATTTATGGTTTGGCGGGCAATGATACTTTGTATGGTTATTACGGCGATGATGTGTTAAACGGTGGCGACGGTGATGAAGAAAGTGCTATTAAAACCCTGTATCACGGCAACAATTATCTGGGTAGAGGCAGCAGTGTGGCATGTTGTTTGGAAATTGTGAAAAAGCCTAATTTTACCGTTGCATACCTAAAATAAAGGGGAGTAATATGCTGAAAAATGTTAAGCAGCATCGCGTTATCTATCTGTATCTTTGTGAGGATTGGGTAATGTATTCGATGAACCAAAATTTACTAGACAGGCTGCCTGAAAGCATGGGACTGAGTTTCCATGCTTTCAGGCAGCCTGTCTGTGCTTAAATTACAGGTTCTGAACTCTACTACTTTGTTGCATAGTAATAGCGACAGTATAGTGAATAGCAAAAAAGCATAGAATTTAGCTATTTACGAAAGCATTTTCTGTAAAATATTTTCGCAAATGGCTTGATTAGCAAACAAAGGCATACAGCCTGAGCAGTAAAAATCAAGGGTTTGATTATTTACCATACTTTAAACTAAGGATATATATTATGGCTTTTGTGAATGAAATTATTTCTGAGGAAGATATTCAGAAATATGGGCTTGATGAACTTATGGGTGATTTCTATCCTTTCGATCTTGATTGGGGTAAAGGAGGAAAAGGAAGACCACCTTTTTTCAAGCATGTTTGGACAATAGACCGTGAACGTGATATTTATTTCATGATGGTTAAAACAATTAAAGAAATAGGATTGAGTGATAACCCAGAACCAACAAACAAAAGAATTGCTGTTCTTAATTTTCAAGGGTGGCGTGTACCTTTGATAGTTGAACGTACCCATTGCCCGCATTCTTTTTCAGATAATCCTTTTTTGCTTGCTTGGGATTTATTGGAAATAGATACTTCAAATGTACCGGAGATGTCAAAAGAATCTGTTATTACTGTATTAAAAGATGCGCTTACTATTTATGGTTATAACAGTGCGAAAAGCAAACAAAGTCCTCATACCGTTGTTGAATTCAGTTTTTAATCACTAAAATTTTAGGAGAATCAAAATGTCACTAACCATGATAGAAGCCAATGCACTTCTTGCCAATGTTTCTACTGATGAAGATTTGCGTAATCTGATTGCTCAACTTGATGTTTCCGGTTCAGGTTCTACTACTTTGCTGTATAGCGGCAGTATAGTGAATAGTAAAAAAGCATAGAATTTAGCTATTTACGAAAGTATTTTCTGTAAAATATTTTCGCAAATGGCTTGATTAGTAAATAAAGGTATATTGCCTAAGCAGTAAAAATCAAGACTTTGATTGTTTACCACACTTTAAATAAAGGATACATATTATGGCTTTTGTGAATGAGAGAGTTTCTGAGGAAGATATTCAGAAATATGGACTTGATGAATTAATGAGAGAGTTTTTTCCTTTTGACAGAGAATGGAAAAATGGAAGACCGTCAGGGTTTTGGTACTCATGGACGATAGACCGTAATAGAGGTATCTATTTTTTAATAACAAAAACCATTACAGAGACAGGTGATAGTGGGCGTCCAGAACCAACAAATAAGAGAATTGCTATTCTTAATTTCCAAGGAAAGCGTATCAGTTTAATAATTAAACGTACTTATTGTTCACCTTCTTTTTCTGATAATCCATTTCTAGTTGCTTGGAGTTTACTGGAAATTAATACTTTAGAAGTCCATGAAATTGATAGAACAAATATAATTGATATTCTTAAAGAAGCACTTTCAGTTTATGGCTACAGAGGTGCTTATAGCAATAGAGCAACTAATGTTGTTGTTAAATTTAATTTTTAATCAATTTTTTAATCACTAAAATTTTAGGAGAATCAAAATGGCACTT
>NZ_KN050772.1:0-20092 GCF_000745895.1 Stenoxybacter acetivorans DSM 19021
TTCTTTCTGATGAGAATAATTTATGGAAAATAATACACTATGGCTTAATTGATTAAAATGGTGAGAGAAAATTTTTCATGCGATTGCCCTGGGGCGCTTTGGCGATCGGGTTTAATGTGATGTTTTTAAGCTCGTCTTTAAAAGGTATTTATCAAATTTATTTTAAGGATTTGGCAGCAGGATTTTCACTGGGAACGGGGCATTTTGCATTAAGCGGAGCGGTTTTTGGCTTGCTATTGGGTATTTTATCGCCTGTTGTTGGTATGATTTGCGATAAAAAAGGTGCGAATTATGTATTGATTACAGGCGCAATAGCAGCAATGGTCGCTTTTTTTCTTATGTCATATACAGAGAATTACGGCTTATTTTTTATTGGATACGCCGTTGTGGGTGCGTATGCGGCAGCAGCATTGACTTTTGTACCCGTTGGTATGTTGATTGATTGTTTTTTTCAACAAAAAAAAGGATTGGCTTTTGCTGTTGTATCAAATGGTACGGCATTGGGTTTTATTGTTTTATCTCCTTTATGGGTTTGGTTACATAATTGGCTGCAATTTAAGATATTAGCCATAGGTATGGTAATCGTATTTTTGGTATTGGTTTTACTTCCATTATTATTTTGGAAAAAAATATCCGATACAAATACAAACAGAAAAAATGTTTCCGATACTGAATTATTTAATTTGAATGGTGCAAGTATTGCACGAATTATTAAAACACCGGCATTTTTCTGGCTGGCTGTTGGTTTTTCAGGCTGTGGCGCATCAATGTTATTTATTGATATGTACTTCGTGCCTTTAATGCAAGATATATTCTATCAATTGCCTGCAAATATTATTCAAAGGAATATTTCATTTTCTTTAAGTTTGCTGGGTATAATGGAGTTGATTGGTGCAATATGGATTGGCTGGATAATTCAAATAAGATCAGCGGGTTGGCTGCTGTGTTTGCTGTATGGAATTCGCTCAGCTGCAATGCTTAGTTTGTTGTTTATCAATCAAGGATGGGGGTTTATTTTATTTTCTTGTGTATTCGGGCTAAGTTATATGGGAACGGTAATCGTTACTTCTTTAATCTGTTTAGAATATTATGGGATACACGAAAAAGGCAAAGCATTTGGTTTATTGTTTTTGATTCACCAAATCTCCGTATTTGCAGTGGCTTGGGCAGGCGGTATTCTTTATGATTTTTTTCAGAATTATAATTATATAATTATCATGGTAATGGTTATGACAATTATTTCAAGTTTATCAGGATTAAAGTTACAACAAGTGATACGCCAATCTTTAATTATAGAAAAATAGGAGGGGGATATATGCCAAACAAATCTTTGCAAACAAAAATGTTGCATTACCCGCATCAGTATGGAGGTGATGCACATATTGCTCCCATTTGTAGCTATACTATTATTTTTCAGAGGGAAAAACCATAACTTACTCTACAGATTTCAAAAAATCAGCTTTAGATAAATCAGCAGCGGGCATGAAAATCAAACAAGCAGCCGTTGAAATGAATATTGATTGCTTCCACCATTTACAAATGGCAAAATCATCAGCCTGTCAGCAAAGACAAACGCAAGTCGTTCTTTCACAAAATTGATCCTGAACTGCTAAAACAAGACATTGAGCAATATCCTGACGATTACCAATCTGAACGTGCCGCTCGTTATTACCCGCTATCGCGCATCAATGACCGCGGTACACAATAGCGGCGAAGGTCGTGTTATCAAACCCATTCTGCTGATGACCGAAGACGCCGAATAACACTATAGCGTGGGAGGCAACCTACCGACCAAGGCGCTCCCGCAGAAATTCGATGAAGCGTTGTGTCTTCGCAGGCAGCAGACGGGTTTCCGTTATCGCATAGACCGGCAGCGGCGTACCGTGCCATTGCGGCATGATGCGCTGCAGCTTTCCGCTCGCCAGCTCATCGGCAACGATTTCTTCCGGCAGCAGGACGATGCCCATGTCAAGCGATGCCAGACGGCGAATCATTCCGACGCTGTTGAGGGTGAAGCGCCCATTGACCGGCACCGTTGCGGTTTTCTTGCCATCGTGCAGCGTCCATGTGCCCGACCACAGAATATTGAAACACTCATGCTGTTCCAGTTCGGCGGGCTTGCTCGGCTCGCCCGACCGTTCAAGGTAGCTGGGCGAGGCGTACAGGTACGGCGTGAGCATCGCCAGCGTGCGGACGATTAGCTGCGAATTCTCTGATTCGCCCATGCGGATTGCCACGTCGAAAGGTTCACTGACCAGATCGACCCTGCGCGGTGTCAGATCGAAGTCGAAGGTGATGTCGGGATAGAGGCCGGCGAACTCGGCGATCAGCGGCGTCAGATAGGTCACGGCGAAATCCACCGGCAGCGAAGCGCGCAGCACGCCGCTGGGCTGTGCCAGCATCTCGCCCAACTGTTCGTGTGCCAGCCGCGCCTCATCGACGATGCGCTTGCATCGCTCAAAGTAAATCTGCCCGGCCTCGGTCAGCTCAATCTTGCGCGTTGTCCGATGCAGCAGGCGCAGCCCAATTGACTTCTCCAGTTCGCTGATCCGCCGCGACAGCGTTGAGTTTGGTATGCCCAACACATTGGCTGCGCTGCGAAAGCCCTTGGCTTTGACCACTTCAACGAATAGCGCCATGTCTTTCAGGTAATCATCCACAATTGATTGCTCCAATATTGGATCAATGTTCTCCAAAATACCATCTTTATCCAGATTGGGAAGCGGACGATAATACCCTTAATCGAGAACCAAGGAAATCATCATGAAACGGAATAAGCGCGTGGAATGGCATCGACCGGACACGTTCGCACCAGACGTCCAAGACAAGCAAATCGCCATCGTCGGCGGTACCGACAACCTTAACACCGAAAAATCCTACAAGGCAATGCCGCCAAGCGGTATCCGTACGCCACGTTCTTCGGTCTGAATCCCTGCCTCATCAAGACCAACATCCGCGACAACTTCTTTTTTCTCCTAACCACACCATTTGAGGATTCCAAAATGACCACCGTATTCGATTCCGTCCGCCTTGGACGCTGCACCCTGACAAACCGTCTGGTGATGGCCCCCATGACCCGCAGCCGTGCGCAGTTCAACGGCACGCCGGGCGAGTCGGCTGCCACCTACTACACGCAGCGCGCCGGCATCGGACTGATCATATCCGAAGGCACTCAGCCGTCTGATGACGGACAGGGTTACTTGACCACGCCGGGCATCTACACCGATGCCCACGTCGCCGGTTGGAAGAAAATCACTGACGCCGTGCATGCCAAGGGCGGCCACATCTTCATCCAGCTCATGCACGCCGGGCGTATGTCGCACCCGGACAATACCCCGCACCACCGCCAGGGCGTAGCGCCGTCGGCGATCGCCCCGGGTACCGGCATGTTCACCGCCATCGGCATGCAGGACATTCCGACGCCGCGTGCACTGAGTACCGAGGAAGTGCGCCAGACCGTCGCCGACTTCGCGTTCGCCGCTCGCCGCGCGGTTGAGTCCGGCGCAGATGGCGTGGAGATTCACGGTGCTAATGCCTACCTCGTTCAGCAATTCTTCGCACCCAGCGCCAACACCCGCACTGACGAATACGGCGGCTCCATCGAGAACCGCGCCCGCTTCGCCATCGAAGTGGTTCAGTCCATCGCCAAGGAAATCGGCGCGGATCGCACCGCCATCCGCCTGTCGCCCGGCACGACGATTTGGGGCATCAACGAAGGCGAGGAAGGTTCGGATTTGTACCGCTATCTGGTCGCCGAACTCAACAAGCTGGGGCTGGCTTACTTGCACGTCATGCATCAGGGCAACGATTCGCTGCTGGCCGATATGCGTAAGCTCTGGAAGGGCACGCTGATTCTGAACCGTCCGGGTCGTCCGCGCGAACAGGTCGGAAGTGACGTGGTATCGGGCTTGGCTGACCTAGAAGCATACGGTGCAATGACGCTGGCAAACCCAGACTTCGTTGAGCGCCTGAAGAAAAATGCGCCGATGAACGAACCGCACCGCGAAGGTTTCTTCGGCGGCACCGACAAGTTCTACATTGACTATCCGACCCTAGAAGACGCTAAGAACGTTTGAGGCTGCCACCATGTTCGTTATTGTTCCGCTACAACGTGCCAATCATGGAAGCCACTTTTGGGCTGTGTGGCGTGGTTGCGCTGATCAACCCCTTCCTGGGCGTTAATCACGCATGGATGAGCGCACCGGCATTTCCGCTGTACTCGCATGTGGGCTTTCCGGCGGTGTCTTACCTGTTCCTTGATTCGGAAACGGGCATCCACAACCGCGACAACATGGTGGTTTGTTTGATTTTCATACCCGCCGCTGATTTACAGCTAAACTAATAAATTTTTCAAAACGACTAGCCAGAAAAATTACGGCTAATTATCTGAAATCTGCTGAATAGGCTATGTCTTCTTTTTTGAAAAAATAATAGTACAGCTATATCTAAGGCTGATAAATGAAAAAGGACACGTTCGGCGTGTCCTTTTTTTCAGGCAGCCTGTTGTTCACGCAAAACCAGCAATAAATCGCGGAACACATTCGGGTCTTTGATAAAAGTCATCTCGCCCGCTTGCGGAAAATGATAATCCAGCAGCCGCGACACCCAAAAGCGAATACAGCCTGCGCGCTGTGCAATCGGCAAATATGCGGCTTCTGCCGCACTTAACGGACGAACGCTTTGATAACCGTTTAGAAAGGCTGCCTGAAAATCACCGCGCAGATGATGATCGGCAGTGTGCGCCCAATCATTGACGGCAATGGCAAGGTCATACATAAAAATACCGCGGCAGGCGTAGTAAAAATCAATAAACCCCGCCACTTCATCGCCGTTGAGCAGAACATTGTCTTTAAATAAATCGGCGTGAATAATGCCGGCGGGTAAATGGCTGCCTGAATGACGGTCAAGAAACACGATTTCGTCTTGCAGTAATTGTGCATCGTCTTGACTTAAATGCGGCAATAGTTTTTGAGCGGATTCATGCCACCACACGTCGTAGCGCGGGTTGGGCATGGATAAGGGA
Organism: Stenoxybacter acetivorans DSM 19021; assembly: GCF_000745895.1. Taxonomy (GTDB): domain Bacteria; phylum Pseudomonadota; class Gammaproteobacteria; order Burkholderiales; family Neisseriaceae; genus Stenoxybacter; species Stenoxybacter acetivorans. Next base: position 5,024 of record NZ_KN050772.1, read on the forward strand.
AAGTCGGCAACGGCTAAGTGCATTTTTGCCAGCATTGCGCCGGTGTGGAAACACTGTTTTTCGGTGGGTACGCTCACGTCATGACCATTTAAACAGCGCACGACACAAGCGGGTTTGTTTGCCAAAACGCTGTCGAAACGGCCGTCTTTGCGGGCAATCGGCGCGGGGCAGGCAACGCCGCGTTCGCTTAAATATTGTTTCAGCAACAGAAAAAAGGGTAATTCGGCTTGCTGGAGCACTTCAAAAACAGTTAAAACATAAGTGCCGGCGGTGGTGTCAAGAAAATAATTGCTGTTGGTTACGCCTTGGGCGATGCCGCGCAGAGCGATGAATTCGCCCAGCGTGTAATCTGCCAAGAAAAGACGCATTTCGTCGTCGCTGACGCTGGTGTAAACAGACATGAGTTCAACCGAAAAATCGGCATCATAGCAAACAAAACGGGCGGCGTGATGCTGCTTGTGCGGATTGTGCTGTTTTTTGTGCGGCGTACTGTCAAAATCGGGCTGGAACAGCGCGGCAATTCGTTTATCCATCATATAAACAGTGGTTTGCCGTATTTGGTCAAAGCCTTTTCACCGTGTGCTTGGTTTGGATTGCTCGAAATGGGTTCGACGTTTGATAGAAAATTGCCGGATTTTTAAGATATTCCCCTTGCTTATTCTTGTTTTTAACAGCCGTGAAAATAAATTAAAACTTAACAAATATTTAAATTTCCAATAGAATTGACCGCTTAAGTTGAAAATCAAACAGGCTTTCTTGACAGGCTGCCTGAAAATTTCAGCGGCATGTTTGTGCCGATACAATTAACGTAACACGCTAACTTTACTCTCTTTATATGTCTTCAATTGCTTTATTTGGTGCTTTGGAAAGCGGGCTGATTTACGCCCTTGTGGCTTTGGGTGTGCTGATTTCTTTCCGTATTTTGGATTTCCCCGACTTAACCGCTGACGGCAGTTTTCCTTTGGGCGGTGCGGTGTTTGCCGTGTGTGTGCTCCACGGCATGAATCCTTGGCTGGCTTGCTTCGCGGGTGCTACCGCCGGCGCATTGGCAGGTATGCTAACGGCTTGGTTGTATATTTCTTTGAAAATTATGCAGTTACTGGCCAGTATTTTGGTTATGGTTGCCTTGTATTCCGTTAATTTGCGCATCATGGGCGCACCCAATGTGCCGCTGCTCGGAGAAGCCAATGTATTCAGCGCGTTTATGGCGGCGGATTACAGCAATCAATATTGGTTGCAGCCTTTGGTCTTTTTCGGCTTTGTACTGGCGGCGAAAGTGCTGCTGGATTGGTTTTTCTCCACTGAAGCCGGTTTATCAATGCGCGCCACCGGTGCCAATGCCCGCATGGCTCGGGCGCAAGGGGTACATACTTCACGCATGATTTTAATTGGCATGGCGATTTCCAATGCACTGATTGCGCTGGGCGGTGCTTTATTTGTACAAACCCAAGGCGGTGCGGACGTGGCTGTTGGTATTGGCACCATCGTTATTGGCTTGGCGGCGGTGATTATCGGCGAAACCCTGATTCCCGCTAAACGCATTGTTTGGATTACTTTATCGGTGATTGTCGGCGCGATTTTGTATCGGCTGTTTATTGCGCTGGCTTTGGGCAGTGAAACCTTGCGCAGTATTGGTTTCGGTCCGCAGGACTTAAATTTGGTTACCGCCGTTTTGGTGGTTCTGGCATTGCGTTTACCGGTGATTAAAGCGTATTTCAGTAAAAGGAAACAAGCATCATGATGCGCGCCGAAAATTTAAAACTCACGTTTAACCCCGGCACACCCATTGAAAACCCTGCCTTGCGCGGTTTGAGTTTGGCAATTAAAGACGGTGAATTTGTTACCGTTATCGGCAGCAATGGTGCGGGTAAATCCACTTTTCTGAACGCCATCAGCGGCGACACGCTGGTGGACAGCGGACGCATCGTTATCAACGGTAAAGACCTCACCCGAAACCCTGCTTATAAACGCGCCCATTGGGTGGCTCGGGTATTTCAAGACCCGATGGCAGGTTCTTGCGAAGCCTTGAGTATTGAAGAAAACATGGCTTTGGCGTTTAACCGAGGAAGAAAACGCGGCTTGCGTTTGGCATTAAATAAAGAAAACCGCGAATTGTTCCGTGAAAGACTGGCGATTTTAAAACTCGGCTTGGAAAACCGTCTGACTGACCGCATGGGCTTGCTTTCGGGTGGACAACGCCAAGCCGTCAGCTTGCTGATGGCATCTTTGCAGCCATCTAAAATCTTGTTACTTGACGAACACACCGCTGCGCTTGACCCAAAAACCGCCGCTTTTGTGCTGGAACTGACCGACCGCATTATCAAAGAAAACAAACTCACGGCGATGATGGTTACCCATTCCATGCAGCAAGCCTTAGACCACGGCGAGCGCACCGTGATGCTGCATCAAGGTCAAGTGGTTTTAGATGTGTCGGGTGAACAGCGCGCCGGCATGACCGTAGCGGATTTATTGCGCTTGTTTGAGGAAACACGCGGTGAAAAAGTCAGCGATGATTCTTTGCTGCTGGATTGAGATTAAACAGAAAATGCTGAAGTTGGATTTTGGTAGATATAGAGTTAGTTTTATTTTGCGTCATTCAATATTCAGAATTCAGCATTTAAAAACACCAAAGTGATTGTGGTGGGCGATCACGCACCGCCGCTGATGCCGGACGAACCGCTTGTCTTTTATGATAACCAAGTCCCTGTGTTGGCATTTGATGTTCGGTAATATCCAATTTTTCAGGAACGAACATCAGGCTGCCTGAAAAGCAGCGGTACGGTATCAACATCAAAAAGCAACAAGCCAAACAAAGCGGTAAAGGTGAGTCAGCCTAAAGAAATATTTCGCACAAGGTGATTTTGTTGTACGCTTAACCAAATAAAGTGTTGTTTTTGAGGTCGCCCGCGCACCCAATTTTGATAAAGGAACACCATAACCATGCCCATTCAGCAAACGCATTTACTCAAATTGTTGGACTACGCACCCGCTGAAATCGTTGCGCTTTTGGATTTGGCGGCCGAACTCAAAGCCGCAAAAAAAAACGGAACAGAGCAGCAACGTCTGATCGGTAAAAATATTGCCCTGATTTTTGAAAAAACGTCCACCCGCACCCGTTGTGCGTTTGAAGTGGCGGCATATGATCAAGGTGCGCGGGTTACTTATTTAGAACCTTCAGGCAGCCAAATCGGACACAAAGAAAGCATTAAAGACACTGCCCGTGTGCTGGGGCGTTTGTATGACGGTATTGAATACCGCGGCTTCGGGCAAGCCATTGCCGAAGACTTGGCGCGCTATGCCGGTGTACCGGTATTTAACGGTTTAACCGATGAATTTCACCCTACTCAAATGCTTGCTGATGCACTCACCATGCGTGAACACAGCAGCAAGCCCTTGAATGAAATTGCATTTGCTTACGTGGGTGATGCGCGGTGCAATATGGGTAATTCTTTATTGGTTTTGGGTGCAAAATTGGGCATGGACGTGCGCATCGGTGCACCAAAACAACTGTTTCCGAATGCGGCTTTGGTGGCGCAATGCCGTGACATTGCCGCGCAAACTGGTGCAAAAATAACACTCACGGAAAACGCGCAAGAAGCCGTTTTCGGCGTGGATTTTGTGCATACCGATGTGTGGGTGTCAATGGGTGAGCCCAAAGAAGTGTGGCACGAGCGCATCGCACTCTTAAAGCCTTACCGCGTGGACAGCGGATTGATGAACGCTGCTGAAAACCCGAATATCCGTTTTATGCATTGTCTGCCCGCCATTCACAACCGTGAAACCCAAGTGGGGCAATGGTTGTTTGAACACTTTGGTTTAAACGGTGCGGAAGTGAGCGAAGACGTGTTTGAAAGTGCCGCTTCCATTGTGTTTGATCAAGCTGAAAATCGCATGCACACCATTAAAGCGGTGTTGGTGGCGTTGCTGGATAAACGCTGAATCGGTTTCAGGCTGCCTGAAAGTTTAAAATCATGATTACCATTCACTACTTAGCCAAACTCGCCGATTTGGTGGGCATTGCCGAAGAACAAATCGACTGGGCGGGCGGCAGCAGCGATGATTTGGTTGCCTATTTACGCGCCCGTGATGAAACGTGGAATACGGCATTGTCTCCCGCCAATCTGTATAAAATCGCGCTGAATAATACCATTATTTATGCCGCTAAACCGATTGCCGACGGTGATGTGGTGGCATTGCTGCCTCCGGTAACGGGAGGCTGATGTGTCTGTGCTGCCTGAAATCCATGTGTGCGTGCAAACCGAAGACTTCGATGTGTCGCACGAACTGAAGGCAATTGATGCCGCACAGCCACACAACTGCGGCGCGGCAGTGAGTTTTGTCGGGCGCGTGCGCGGCAAAGACACGGATACGCCGCTGTCGCATTTGTGGCTGACGCATTTGCCGTTGGTTACCGAAACCGAAATTCGGCGCATTGTTCAGGCAGCCTGTAAACGCTGGGCAATCTCTTATGCTAAAGTCATTCACCGCATCGGTAAAATTGATGCGGGTGAGCAAATTGTGCTGGTATTAACCGCATCACCGCATCGCGATGCCGCTTACCAAGCCAATCGCTGCATCATGGACTACCTCAAAACCGAAGCGCCGTTTTGGAAAAAAGAATGTTTTGTGAATGGTGAAGCGCATTGGGCGGAGATGAAAGCGAGTGATGCCGCCCGCACACAGGCATGGCAAGATGCCGCTGAATAATGTGGGTGTGATTGTGCTGGCAGGTGGTGCCGCCAGCCGCTTGGGCGGTGTAAACAAAGCCTTGTGTTTGTTAAACGGCAAACCTTTAATCGAATATGTGCTGGAAACTTTCGGCAAAGCGGCAAGTCTGGTCATCAGTGCCAACCGCGACAGCGCGCGTTTGCGCCAATACGGTTTCGCCGTGGCGGCAGACGAAACGCCGTATCAACACCGAGGTCCCTTGGCGGGCATTGTCAGCGCAGCGCGTTTGTTGCCGCCAAAAATCGAATACATTCAGGTTTTGCCGTGCGATGCGCCTTACTTGCCTGAATGTGTGCTGATCGGCTTACACGAAAGGCTGGCTGAAAGCAGCGCAGAGATTGTGTGTGCCGCCACGCCGATGCGCATGCACCCGATTGTGTGCCAATTTCGCCGCCGACATTTGGTTGTGATTGAACAGCAATTGGCAGACGGCGGCAAAGGCAGTGTACGCAGTATTATTGAACCTTATGCGCACAGTACAGTCTATTTTGCAGATGAAAAGTGGTTTCACAATTTTAACCGCACGGAAGACTGGATAAACGGCTGAGAATTTGTCTAATGGCTTTTGGAATGGTTTATTTGTGCAAATTTCGAGGGATTTTTTTGTTGAGCGGACGCGTTTTAGTGGTTCTCAAGCAAGGACGAACAGCAAAAAAAGCATCAAAATATACACTCAAGGAAGTTATTTCAAAAGCCATTAAACAGCTTTTAATTAAGGACTAAACACCCGCTATGATGGATTTTTACGACGGCTTAAACGCTTTATTAAACCATACCGCCCAAGCCGATACACAAACAATACCGTTGGCTCAGGCGCACGGTTTGATATTGGCAGAAGATTTAATGGTGCGCCAAGACGAACCGCGGTTTGACAACAGCGCGATGGACGGCTATGCCGTGTGCGGTTTGAACAATGAACAATGGCAAATTATCGGCACACAAGCGGCGGGCGAACATCACGGTTTGTCTTTGCAGCGCGGACAGGCAGTGCGTATTTTTACGGGCGCGGGGCTGCCTGAAAATACCGATGCCGTTGTGATGCAGGAAAACACCGAAGCACATGCGCAAACGCTGACCATAACCACCCAATTAAAAGCGGGGCAAAACATTCGCCGTCGAGGTGAATCGCTGCAAAGCGGCCATACCCTTATCAAAAAAAATACCTTATTGAATGCCCAAGCCATCGGCTTAATCGCTTCGCAAGGCTATGCTGAAATTCATTGTTATTGTTCGCTGCGCGTCAGCGTATTTACCACCGGCGACGAATTGGCAGCGGCAGGCGAAGCGCTTGCCTGCAATCAAATTTTTGACAGTAATCGCCCGATGCTCACTGCCCAGCTGTTGCCGCATCGGTTTATTGATATTGCCGACAGCGGTGTTTTGCCCGACGATTTGAACGCCACAACAAGTTGCCTGAAACAAGCGGCAAAAAACAGCGATGTGATTGTGATTGCCGGCGGCGCATCGGTGGGCGATAAAGACTTTGTGAAGCCTGCACTAGCGCAATTGGGTGAAATTGAACATTGGAAATTATCGATTAAGCCCGGTAAACCGTTTGGCTGGGGGCACATTGGCAATTGTAAAATTTTACTGCTGCCCGGCAATCCGGTGGCGGCTTTTGTTACCATGCAATTATTGGGTTTACCATTGCTGCGTCGTTTAGCGGGTTTGTCTGCCGATAAAGCCGCCGCTGTTGCGTATTGTGTTGCCGCTGCTGTTGATTTTCATGGCAGTGCGCGCCGCGAATTTTTACGCGGTACGGTGAAATGGCAGGAAAATAAACTGGCCGTATCGCCGCTGATGCAGCAAGGTTCACACATGTTAAGCGGCTGTGTTGATGCCGATGTGTTGATTGAAATACCGCCTCATGCCGACATCAAAACAGGCGATGTCGTAAAAGTTTATCCTGTTTAATACAAAGTATTGTTCTAATTAAATAAAGCTCAATAAAGCACGAAAATAAGGATAACGCAGATGACCCATATTCCCCGCTTTTTTACGTCCTCAGGGTTTGCTGTTATCGGTGCAATGCTCTTGGTAGCTTGCAGCAGTCAGCCGGAAGTACCGTTCAAACCCGTTGTCAGCACCACCCCCGCTGTGGATATTATGCCTGGATCGCAAGTACCGGAAGCGGCGGAAAAAGTGTTGTCTGATTACCAATGGTATCGCGCCGCCATGGACGCGGTTCGCTCGGAAGATGATTTGCTGCCCGCTGATTTTTTAAGCAGACAGCAGCCCAGCGCCATGGCAAACAGTGTGCGCAATCAGTGGCTTAAAAGTTTGGGCAAACGCAATCAATGGGATTTATTCAGGCAGCAATACGCACAGCTACCTGCCGATGTGCGTGATAAAGAAACGCGTTGTTATGCTCTTTTAACGGGAATTGAGCTTGATTCAAAGCAAAGTTTGCGCAATGAGTTGGTTTGGGAATTGGATAAGCTGCCTGAAGGCTGCAATCGATTGCTTAATCGGGAGACGGCCGGCGGTGCACTTGATCGGTCAAAGGCTTGGCGGCGTGTACGCGGTTTGTTGGCTGCCAACCAAATTACCCATGCCCGTAATTTGGCACAAGCACTTGGCAGCCCGCTGCCCAATCCTTTGAGTAACATTAATGTAACTGCCGCCGCCGATTTAACACAGGGCGAGCAAGAAGCCTTGCTGTATCGGGTAACCGCCAAAAACAACCGCATCAAAAACGATGCGCCGGAGCTGTTGCAGCAAATGTCAGGCGTGCTTACTGCCGAGCAAATCGGTTTCGGCTGGGCGCAATTGGGTTTAGCCCAAGCATATAACCAAAACGCCGTGAACGCTTTGGTGTATTTCAACCAAGCCGACCACAGCCAATTGAGCGATGAAATGTGGGAATGGTATGCCCGCTCGGCATTGCGGGTGCAAAACTGGCATCAGTTATCGGAAATCATCCGTGCCATGCCGCCTGAATTGCAAAAAACACCCGTTTGGCAATATTGGCTGGGGCGTGCGCATGGTGTGGCAGGCAACCAAGCGGCGGCACAAATCTTATACCGCCAAGCCGCCGCATCGGGACGCAATTTTTACGCATTGCTGGCAGCTGAAGCCTTAGGCGGCAGCGTTAATACCCGCAATAATGTTGCCGTCAGCACCAAATCACAAATCAACAAAGTTGCTCAAGACGGCAATATTGCCCGTGCGCTTGCCTTGTTTCACGGCGCACAAGAAACCAATGATTGGGATATGCGCCGCCAAGCCCAGCAAGAATGGCGGTATGCCATTCGCCACTACAATGAAGACACCTTGCTGGCTGCTTCGGCTTTGGCATACCAGCAAGGCTTCTACGAAATGGGTATTTTGAGTGCCGATAAAACCAATGACAAACTTAATTTTGAACTGCGCTACATCGCACCGTTTAAAGACATTACCCTGCCGTATGCGCAGCAAGCAGGAATAGACCCTGCTTGGGTTTATGGGTTGATTCGGCAGGAAAGCCGTTTCATGATTGGGGCTACTTCACATGTCGGCGCAAAAGGGCTGATGCAAGTCATGCCCGCAACCGCCCGTGAAATTGCCAATAAAATCAATATCAGTGCAGACGAATTGCACAGCATGGACGGCAATATCCGCATGGGTACATGGTATCTGGGTGATATTCGCAACCGCTTCGGTGATGAAGTCATGGCGACAGCTGCTTATAATGCAGGTCCCGCTCGTGCGCGCCGCTGGCAAGCTGAAGTACCGTTGGAAGGTGCAATTTATGCCGAAACCATTCCGTTTGACGAAACCCGTACTTATGTGAAAAATGTTATGGCAAATGCCACCTATTACGCCAGCCTGTTTAAAGAGCCACAAACATCATTAACCCGCCGCATGGGAACGATTCCGGCGCGGTATTGATTTGCACAATTTAATTGATTTGTACAGTTTAAAAGACACGGCATCAAAACCGTGTCTTTTTTGCTGCCGAAAGTCCGTGTTAAATCCGATTAAATTGCTTGCTTCGATAATCGCTTTGTGAAACGATAAAACCCTTGCTTCACAAATTTTTCAGGTATTTTTATGTATTACAGTGAACGTTTCAATGCCTATTCACACCTCATCGGCGTGTGCTTGGCGGTGTTGGGAACGGTATTGTTGGTGGTGAAATCGGTGTCAATCGGCAGTGCTTCCTTGATTGTCAGCTTTGCGGTTTACGGCGCGAGCTTGATTGTTTTATATGGTATTTCAACGGCATATCACTGTGTTCGGCGGGAACACGCCAAAGCCGTTTTGCAAAAATTTGACCATTGTGCCATTTATGTATTGATTGCCGGCAGCTATACCCCGTTTACACTCAACACGCTGCCGGGTGCATGGGGTTGGTCTTTGTTCGGTGCATCTTGGGGTTTGGCGTTATTCGGCATTGTGCAGGAAATCACATTGGGTAAAAAAACCCGATTGCTGTCGATGATTTTGTATGTGGTGATGGGCTGGCTGATCGTGGCGGCAATTTCTCCGTTGGTACAACACCTGCCCGCCGGCGGTCTGTTTTGGCTGGTATTCGGCGGGCTGGCATACAGCATTGGCATCTATTGGTTTCTCAACGATGAAAAAATTCGGCACGGACACGGCATTTGGCATTTATTTGTGCTGGCAGGCAGTGCGGCACAATTTATGAGTGTGTATTTTTATGTGCGCTGATGCGGTCAATATGTGCGGTGAACCGCCGTTAGTTAGAACCCATGTTCAAAAAAATTCTTAATAAAATCATATGATGTCAAAAAACGACTCAATCATCGCCCATTGGCTATCTGTCAAATCACTCGGGTACATAAAGGATTACCTACTGTCTTAATTTATCTGCCAATTATACACCATTTGATTCTATTAAGAATTTTTTTGAACATGGGTTCTTAAACATTATTGAACATAGGTTCTTAATGGTTGGTCAATCAGCCAATGCCGCTCAACTTCGTTTTTTATTGACGAAATGTAACGATATTTGGAGTGTATCAATAAAATATTTTAGGCTGCCTGGAGGTTTTCAGGCAGCCTGTTTTTTAATCAGAAAAATGAATTGATTAAACAAAATCAGCGATATTGATACTGAATAAAAAACATGCAAGCGATTTCAAAAAATCCAATTTGCCAAACAGATGAAAATACGCCTTTTCGGTTTTGTTTGTGTGCGGTGGTGATGAACAGAAAACGCAGACAGAGCGGGAAACGGCTGCCTGAAAGCAGCAAGCGCAGAAAACCAACAGCAAAACACCCTGACTCTGCGGGAGGTCAGGGTGTTTAACAATGCACCAGGGGGAGGTGCAGAGTGTTTCAGTATAAAACCTTACGGTTAAAACTTTATTATAGCAACGGCTCTCATTCGGTAATGCTATGTTGCCCATATTACATAGCTGTTGCTGGTGCTGTCAAATATTATTTATATGATTGGCAAGAATTGTTGTTTTAACAAAAAAATATTTTATTTTCAATGGATAAATAATTATTTTTGTATTATATATAACTACAACGTTATTATTTCATAAGATTATTAAAAAGGAGATAGAGATTATGAGAGCGCCTTATATTTTGGGGCTGGATTTAGGCATTGCTTCAGTGGGTTGGGCGGTGGTGGGAATAGATGATGATGAATACCCGAAAGCCCTTATTGATGTCGGTGTGCGCTGTTTTGAAACCGCGGAAGTACCAAAAACAGGAGAATCGCTGGCAGCCGCCAGACGCTTGGCTCGTGCGCAGCGGCGATTGACTCGCCGCCGTGCGCATCGTGTGCTGCGTTTAAAGCGGCTGCTTATCAAAGAAGGTATTTTGTCTGCAAATGATTTTACGGAAGACGGCAATGGCAGCCGTGTGTTAAAAAACATTCAAGCCAAGCGCGATAAAGCGATGAACCCAAATGAAATACAAATGCAGGCGCGCTTAAAACAGCCGTGGCAATTGCGGGTGGAAGGCTTAGATCGCTGCTTGAATCCGCAGGAATGGGCGGTGGTCTTGCTGCACATGGTGAAGCACCGCGGGTATTTATCGCAGCGGGCGAAAGAGGCAGAACAAGACAAAGAACAAGGCAAGCTGTTGTCGGCAATCAAAGAAAACAGCGGTAAATTGTGGGCAGAAGAAACCGCAACGCCGGCACATTTGGCAGTGGAATATTTTGCCAAAGAAGAAGGGCATATCCGCAATCAGCGCGGTGCATACACCCACAGTTTCAACCGCAAGGATTTGGAAAAAGAGCTGACGTTGTTGTTTGATCGGCAGCGTATTCAGGGCAATCCGCATACATCACCTGAATTTTTTGAAAAGGTTCGTGGTTTGTTGATGGATCAGCGGGCTGCTTTATCGGGTGAAGCGATTCAAAAAATGCTGGGTAAATGTACGTTTGAGCCGAAAGAATACCGCGCCGCCAAACACAGCTACACCGCCGAGCGTTTTGTGTGGCTTACCCGCCTGAATAATATTCGTCTATACGGCAATGGCAGTGAACGGGCGTTGTCTGATGAAGAGCGTAGCGAGCTGTTAAATAAGCCGTATCAAAATGCCAAATTCACCTACGCCCAAGCCCGCAAGATATTGGGTTTGGACGAGAGTGTGCTTTTTAAAGGCATTGATTCCAAAGACGAAAGCAAGAAGACGCTGGCTGAATTAAAAGGATTTCATGCCATACGCAAGGCATTGGAATCACAAGGTTTGAAAAATGAATGGCAAGCCATGTCAGGCAAAGCCTTAAATGGAGATGCCAATGTTTTAGATGCCATTGGCACGGGCTTTTCCTTATATAAAACCGATGAAGACATTACTCAGTATCTCAATGAAAAGCTGCCTGAATCCGACAGGCTGCCTGAAAATGTATTGATTGCCTTGCTGAATGGGGTGAATTTTGACCAATTCATCTCATTATCTCTGAAAGCGTTGCATAAGATTATCCCATTGATGGAACAAGGCAAACGTTATGATGAAGCCTGTGCCGAGTGCTATGGCAGCCATTATGGCAGTGGGGTGAACAATGCCAATAAAAAAGCACTATTACCGCCGATTTCTGATGATGATATTCGCAATCCGGTGGTACGGCGTACCCTTGCCCAAGCCAGAAAAGTGGTTAATGCCGTGATTCGGCGTTATGGACAGCCGGCACGGGTGCATATTGAAACAGGGCGAGAAGTCGGCAAATCAATTGAAGACAGAAAAGCCATTGAGAAACAGCAAGCTGAGAATCAGAAAGATCGTGAAAGAAGTAAGGAATACTTCAAAAAACAATTTCCTGATGCAGGCGAACCCAAAGCAAAAGACATTTTGAAATTGCGTTTGTATGAACAGCAGCACGGGAAGTGTTTATATTCAGGCAAACCTTTGGATATTAATCGGTTGTTGGAGGCGGGTTATGCGGAAATCGACCATGCTTTGCCGTTCAGCCGCACGTGGGACGACAGCTTCAACAACAAAATCTTGGTATTAAAAGCAGAAAATCAAAACAAAGGCAATAAAACGCCTTATGAGTGGTTCGACGGCAAAAACAACAGTGAACGTTGGCGGACGTTTGTTGCTTTGGTAGATGGCAGCCATTTTAGCCCCACCAAAAAAGCGAGGGTGAAAACGCAGGAATTGGACGAAGATTTTATTGCGCGTAATCTCAACGATACCCGCTACATTGCCCGATTTTTGTTGAATTTTATCGAAGCGAATTTGGCATTAACCGGCAAAGGTGAAAAACGGGTGTTTGCGTCAAACGGGCAGATTACTGCTTTTTTACGCGGACGCTGGGGCTTGCGGAAATCCCGTGAGGAAAATGATCGGCATCACGCCTTAGATGCGGTTGTCGTGGCGTGTTCTTCGGTATCCATGCAGCAGAAAATTACCAAGTATTCTCGAAAACGGGAATTGGGTAAAGCCAAAATCGAACAAATAGATTATGAAACAGGTGAAATCATTTCTACCCATTTCCCTAAACCGTGGAAGTTTTTCCGCGAAGAAGTGATGATTCGGATATTTAACCGAGTACTTGATAATAGGGATCAAAGTGCAGAGGCATTGGAAGATGCAGAAGCATTGAAAGATTATTTGGTGAAAAAATTGCCCGACAGACCGCAAGCGGTGCATAAATACGTAACGCCTTTAATCGTATCCCGCGCAACCGGGCGAAAATTATCGGGGCAATTGCATCAAGATACCATACGTTCCGCCAAGCGGCTGGCTGAATCAGAAAGTACCGTGCGGGTGGCATTAACGGCATTAAAACTCGCACAACTGGAAAACATAGCCAATAAAGAAAGAGAAAGCGCGCTATATCAAAAATTGAAAACGCGGTTAGAAGAATACGGCGATGACCCGAAAAAAGCTTTTGCTGAACCGTTTTATAAATCGGAGAAAGACAGAGAAGCGGGCAGAGCGATGAAAGCAATCAGGGTGAGTACCACTCAAAAATCCGGTATTAAAATCCGTAGCGGCATTGCCGACAATGGCGAAATGGCGCGGATAGATGTGTTTACCAAAAACGGTAAGTATTTTTTAGTGCCGATATACCGCCATCAGGCAGCCAAAGGAGAGTTGCCGAATCGGGCGGTGATTCAAGGCAAAGATGAAGATGAGTGGCAGGAAATGGATGAAACCTATTCATTTCATTGTGTGTTGTTTAAAGGCGATTGGATTGAGGTGCAGACCAAAAAAGAAACCCATCGCGGTTATTTTGATGGTTTACATAGAGCAACGGGCGGCATCAGTATCAAAGTACATGATAGAGATAGCCGTATTGGTAAGAAAGGTATTTTGGAAGGCATTGGTGTAAAAACCGCTGTTTCTTTACAAAAATACCAAATCGATCCTTTGGGGAAATTTATTAGACCATGCCGAATGGGCGGTATCAGACCCGGGATAAAAGGAGATAACAATAAAGGAAACAATACAGAGAAAGAGGAATAAATGCAGGATTGATATTGTTCAATGTGTTAAAGAATACAGCACAGGCTGCCTGAAAACAGTGGTGTTTTCAGGTAGCCAAGGTTTCATGCAGCGATGAAGCCCACAAAAGATAATCTTAAAGGAGATGTTCCGTGACTTGGCGCAGCATCATCATCAGCAAGGGTGGTAAATTGTCGCTGCGGCACAATCAATTGCTGATTCAGCAAGATGAGGCAGAATACACCGTGCCGTTGGAAGACATTGCCGTGATGGTGGTTGAAAGCCGTGAAGTGGTGATTACCCTGCCTTTATTGTCTGCAATGGCGGCACACGGCGTTTCATTATTGGCTTGTGATGAATACCATTTACCGTGCGGACAATGGCTGCAGTTTGGTCAATATCACCGCCAGCTGAAAATTTTGAAATTGCAAATCAACAGCAGCGAACCTTTGAAAAAGCAATTGTGGCAAGCCATTGTTTGCCAAAAAATCCGCAACCAAGCATTTGTTGCCGAAGCCATTGGTGAAAGCCAAGCGGCAGGGCGTTTGCGGGTGATGGCAAGCAGTGTTCGCTCCGGTGATAAAGACAATCAAGAGGCACAAGCGGCAGCCGTGTATTTCAGGGCAATTTTCGGCAAAGGTTTTGTGCGGCAAGCGGAAAATGGCATCAACGCGCGGCTGAATTACGGCTACAGCATTGTGCGTTCGGCAGTGGCGCGTGCTTTGGCTGCGCACGGCTGGCAGCCGGCGTTGGGGCTGTTTCACCGCAATGAATTAAACCCTTTTAATTTGGCAGACGATTTTATCGAACCGCTGCGCCCTTTGGTGGATTGGCTGGTGTGGCAATTATTCACCGAAGCGGCAATAACACCCGAGTTAACGCCACTGGCAAAGCAGCAATTAACCCGGCTGCTGCATTATCAAATCACGGTATCCGAACAAAAATACACAGTGTTGGCAGGGATTGATCGCATGGCGGCATCATTGCAGCCGGCGTTGGCATCAAAGAACAATAAACTGTTAAATCTCCCCCAACTGTCGGCTTTAAAGGAGCAATCCTATGAGTGAGGCGATATTTATGCGTTTAATTGTTTTTTTTGATTTGCCGGTAACCACTGTTGAGAAGAGAAAAGCTGCCAATCAATTTCGCCAATTTTTGCTGAAAGACGGTTATCAGATGTTGCAATTATCGGTATATGCCCGCCTGGTGCGCGGAAGAGACGCGTTGCAAAAGCACAACAAACGCCTGTCTGCCAACCTGCCGGAAGAGGGTTCGGTGCGCTGTTTGGAGGTAACCGAAAAGCAATTTGCCGCCATGCAGCTGCTGTTGGGTGAGCTGAAAGTCGTCGAAAAAAAGGTGAATGCCGATCAATTATTGCTGTTTTAGCAGCATTTTTTAGAGATAAAAAAAGCGACAAATCCTGATAAATACAGGGTTTGCCGCCTGAATATTATAGCATTGCCGAATGAGAGAGGGAGCTATAAC
>NZ_KN050772.1:22721-40274 GCF_000745895.1 Stenoxybacter acetivorans DSM 19021
ATTTTAATTATAGTATTACCTATGGCATTGCCAGATGAAAAATCCATAACTAAATAAGCTGTTACGGTTGCTGATATATGGAAGTACCATATTAGTTGGTGGTATTAAGCATTTTGTGGGATTTGCCAAATAATGATTGTTGGGGTTTAAAGATACTCAGAAAGAAAAATTTTGAAATCACTCTAAAAAACAAATTTCATTTTAATCACCAAAACCAAAATGGCTGCACAATTTTGCTAAAATGGCTTAAGGTTATCCAATTTAGCTGCCAAGCTCCTTAAGATAAAACGCAAATTTCAAAATCAACACAAAAACCAACAATGGAAATAATACCATGAAAAAATATTTATTTTATTTGTGCATCTGGCTGTTACCGCTGCTCGCTCATGCTTTTGATTTGAATGACTTAAGCCGTCAATTGCAGCAACCTCAATCCATTCAGGGCGAATTTATTCAGCAACGCTATCTGGCTTCTTTAAATAAACCGTTACAAACCGAGGGCGTGTTTGTGTTGCAGCCGAAAAAAATCTTGTTATGGGACATGCAAAAGCCGTTTGCACAACGTTTGCGTGTGCGCGCTGATGGTATTGATCAATGGAATGGGCAAAACTGGCAGCGCAGCGCCAATCAATCTGCTGCCCAGCGGCGGCAAATGCAATTATTTTTGGATTTATTGGGCGGGAACGCCCAAGGGTTGCAGCAGCATTTCAGTATGGCATTGAGCGGTAATGCGCAACGCTGGCAATTGTTGTTACAGCCGAAATCGGCGTTGATGCAACAAATTTTCACACGCATCAATATTCGCGGCAATGCGGTGGTGCGTGAAGTGGAAATCGCTGAAAAACAAGGCGATAAAACGGTGATGCGTTTTGAAAATATACGCATTGATGCCCCTTTCAGTCAGGAACAAAGCCGTGCTTTGGCTCAATAAGCGGCGGCACATTTCAGTGGCACTGCTTGCAGTGCTGATATTGCTGTCTGCGGTTTTCGTGTTCGTTAAGGCGCAGCAGCAACCATTACTGCAAACAGAAATGACGCAGCTGCTGCCTGAAGATGCGCAATTGACCGCGGCACAACAAGCGGCGCAGCGGCAGATTGAACGGCAAATGAATCAACAACTGCTGCTGTTGGTGGGCGCATCTGACAAGGCAAAGGCGCAAACAGGCGCAGCAGAATTAGCAAATCTTTGGCGGCGCAGTGCGATTTTCACTGAAGTGGCTGATCAACACATTCCGGATATGGCGCAATGGCGTCAGCAAGCGCTTGTTTTACAATTGGCTCTGTTGCCTTCATCGCAGCAGCAATTATTGGAAAGCCGCCCGCAGCAATATTTTGCCGAACGTGCTACCGATATTGCCAATCCGTTTTCGCCGCCGTCGTTATTGCCTTTAGATGAAGATTGGGCGGGGTTTGGTCGGTTTATTTTGCCCAAAACACAGCCGGCAAACAGCCGTTTGCAATGGGATGCTGACAGTGGTGTTTTACACACCGAATACCAAGGTAAATATTGGATAGCGATTACAGGCAGGCTGCCTGAAAACACAGGTGCGGTATCCGTGCCGAATGGTTTATTGGATTTGGTGCGCCAAACCGAAACACAGGCGGCGGTGATTGGCGTGGAAACCCGTTTGGCGGGCGGTGCGGTATTTGCCGCAGAAGCCAAACACCGTGCCGAAACCGAAGGTGCGCGAATGGGTATCATCGGCACTTTATTAACGCTGTTGCTGCTGTTGCTGCTGTTTCGCCGTGCCCGCGTGTTGTGGGTGTTTATGCCGGTGGCGGTGGGGCTGGGCTTGGGTTTTGCCGCCTGTGTGCTGGTATTCGGGCAAATTCATGTTTTGACTTTGGTGATTGGCACGAGTTTGGTGGGCGTGCTGCTGGATTTTCCTTTGCATTGGCTTGCTCCCGCATTGCTGTCGGAAAAGTGGCAGGCAAAAATTGCCATGAATCGGCTGCTGCCCGCTTTTGTGCTGGCGTGTTTGATTACTGCTTTGGGTTATGTGTTGCTGCTGTTTGCGCCTTTGCCGATTTTGCGCCAATGCGCGGTGTTTTCAATTGCCGCTTTAATCGGTGCGTTGTGGGCAAGTGTCTGCGGTTTACCGCCTCTGTTTCACCGCTGTATCCTGCCCGCGCAAACGTGGTTGAACGCATGGTTTGGCCGCCTGTGGCAAACCATTCATGGCCTGCGTTGTTCGCGGCGGCGCATCATCTTGTTTTGGGGAGCATGGCTTGTGTTGGTGCTGGCGGGCTGCTGGCACAGCCGTTGGCAGGACGATATTCGCACGTGGGCGAATTTATCGCCTAAATGGTTGCAGCAAGCGCAGGCGGTCAGTGAAATCAGCGGCATCACGCCGTCGGCTCAATTTTTATTGATTGAAGCCGATGATGAGGAATCTTTATTGAAAGCAGATGCCGCGGTGGTGCAGCGGCTTTCAGGCAGCCTGAAAAATACCGTATCGTTGAGTCAATGGGTGCAGCCGATTGCTTCACAACAGCAATTAAAAAACACCTTGCATGCCTTGGCTGACCAGCCCGAAACATGGACGGCAATGACTGATTTGGGGATACCCGAAAACACCATTCGCCAAGCACTGCTCACTGCCGCGCAAGCACCGGACATTGATTTGCATACTGCACTGAATACACCCTTGGCACAAGCGTGGCAGCCTTTGTTTTTGGGAGAGGTAAGCACAGGGCGGTATGCCGCTTTGGTGCGTTTAACCGAAAAATACGATGCGGCAGAAGTCCGTGAATTGATTCGTAACATGCCCAACGTCAGTTGGGTGGATAAGGTGGCGCGGCTCAATGAATCATTTACACAAACCCGAAATCAAACCTTGTGGCTGAAAATCATTTCTTTGGGATTGGCGTGGATTTCTCTGGTGTGGTATTTGGGCTTTGGGTGCGGCAGCCGAGTGTTGGCTGTGCCTGTTTTAACCGCACTCAGTGTGATTGCTTTGTTAGGCTGGCTGAACTTGCCGATTGGTTTATTTGTTATTTTCGGTTTGCTGCTGGTGTCGGCAATCGGCATTGATTATGCGGTGTATCTGCACACCGCTGACATCAATAATCGCGATGAACGCTTGGCAGGCAGCCTGTTGGCGGCGATAACCAGTTTGATTTCTTTCGGTTTACTGGCTTTCAGCAGTACGCCGGTGGTGGCGCAATTGGGTTTGACTGTGGCGTTGGGCGTGGTATTGAGTTTGGGCTTCAGCATTATTTTGATGTCGGTCAAACAATCTGACTAGATAACGTCGGTTGGCGTATTTACAGGCTGCCTGAAACACAATATTGTCATGGTATTGCGATTACGCGGCGCGGGCTAATTCTTTTTTAGTGCGTTGAAGTTTTGGCATGTACCCGAGTAAACGCTCTTTTCTCAGGCATCAATAATATGCCTTTTAAAGTATTTTAACGACTATTTTTTACCTGCATACCATAGGAAAATCATGAATCAACCACATACAGTCATTATCGGCGCAGGTCCATCAGGCACGGTGGCAGCTGCTTTGCTTACCCAAAAAAGACATCGGGTAACGGTATTGGAGCAGCAGCATTTTCCGCGGTTTGTTATCGGGGAAAGTTTACTGCCGCATTGCATGGAAATTTTAGATGAAGCCGATATGCTCACGGCGGTGATGGCGCAAAGCGGGTTTCAATACAAAAACGGCGCGGCGTTTACTTGGGGCGAATGCTATACGCACTTTGAATTTACTGATAAATTCACACACGGTCCCGGCACCACGTTTCAAGTACAGCGCGTGGTGTTTGACCAATTGCTGGTTAATGAAGCCCAAAAACAAGGCATCGAAATCCGCTTTGGACACAAAGTAAACAGCTGGCAGGAAACCGACGATGGCGTGGTCTTGGGTATTGACAGCGAAAAAGAAAGTTACACGCTTGGTGCTGATTTTGTACTGGACGCCAGTGGCTACGGGCGCGTATTGCCGCGTTTATTGAATTTGGAATGCCCTTCCGAATTGCCGCCGCGCCAAGCCGTCTTCACCCATATTGACGACCACATTGTCGGCAATGGTTTTGACCGCAATAAAATCTTAATCAGCACCCACCCGCAGCATCGAGATGTGTGGTTTTGGCTGATTCCATTCAGCAACGGACAATCGTCTATCGGCGTGGTTGGTTCAAACAGTCGGCTGGGTACGGTAAAAGCGGGCGAAGAAGCCGAATTTTTACAAAAATGGGTTAATGACATACCCATGCTGCGCCGTATTCTGGTAAACGCGGTGTGGGATAACGGCATACCGTATCGGCAGCTGCAAAATTATTCTGCCAATGTTTCCGCGCTTTTCGGTAAACGGTTTGCGCTTTTGGGCAATGCCGCCGAATTCCTTGATCCCGTGTTTTCGTCAGGTGTAACCATTGCCCTGCATTCGGCAAAATTGGCGGCAGACACCTTGCACCGTCAATACAGCGGTGAAACCGTGGATTGGGCGCATGATTTTGCCCAAAAACTCATGGTGGGTGTGAACGCGTTTCGTACCTATGTTAATGGCTGGTACAACGGCACGTTCCAAGACGTGATTTATGCACCTGAAGAAAAAGTAAATCCTGAGATTCGCCGCATGATTTCAGCCATTTTGGCAGGTTATGCTTGGGACGAAAATAATCCCTACGTTACCAAATCCGATCGGCGGTTGGCGGTGTTGGCTGAAATATGCGGGCAGGTAAAACCCGTTGAATAATTTGAATAAACGGTAAAAGCACCGCTATGAAGAGATTGCGTTATGTTCGCCGCTTGCTGTTTGTGTGTTTATTGAGTGCCTGCACTTTTTTTTCAGACAGCCTGCTGCCCAATCCGCAAACCGTTCCGACGCAATTAACGGTGATGTGGTTTCGGCTCACGCATGAAACAGACGGGCAGCAAAGTTTGCTGGCAGTGCAGCGCACCGAGCAGCAGCAATGGCGTTGGGTGCAAACCGATGCTTTCGGCGCGCCTTTGGCAAGGCAGCTAAGCGATCAATACGGCTGGAAAAACGATGGTTTTTTACCGCCAAACCGCACAGCCGGCCGCTTATTTGCCGCTGTTGCCCTGATTGCCGCCGCGCAAACCAACACAGAAATCAGCGCGATTTATCCGTCGCTTGAAGTTGTCGGCGATGCACAATCCGCCCGCTATCTGTTAAAAGGAAAATTATTGTGGTCTGTTTGGCATCTCAACTCAGACCAATGGCGGATTGGTTTCGATAATGACAGTTGGTTGGTACAAAGGCTGCCTGAATAATATTGCTGAAATGATTATTCCTCTTTGCTCTGCGGCAACACAAATAAGCGCGGCGATGGATAAGCAAACATTGCTCTGCAAGCAAGCAGCTGTTTTAATTGATAGAAAATCAATAGAATAGAATGAACAAAACACATGATTGAATTATTTGCCGCGATTATTTGCAGCGTGCTGGTGTCGGTTTTGTTGAAAATTGCTCGGCGCAATCATCTGCTGATTCAGCAAGCCATTGCCGTGAATTATTTGGTTGCGGCAAGCTGTGCTTATCTGTTTTTGCAACCCGATTTGGGCGGCGTGTTGGATAGCCCGCAGCAAGGATTGCTATTGCTTGCTTTGGGTGTGTTACTGCCTGTTATTTTTGTGATTATGGGTAAAGCCGTGGACAGTGCCGGTATTGTTAAATCCGATGCGGCGCAGCGGCTGTCGTTATTTTTGCCGATTTTGGCGGCGTTTGTGGTTTTCGGTGAAGCCCTGAGTCTCAATAAAAGCGTGGGTATTTTGCTGGCATTTTTGGCGTTATCTGCACTGCTGTATCAACCCGCTAACACCTTGCACGCACCGAAAAAGCCAAACAATACCGCCGCGCGGCTGCTCCTTGCCGTGTGGGCAGGGTATGGAATAATTGATATTTTATTCAAACAGTTATCAAAAATCGGACAAGCCTTTTCGGCAACTTTGCTGGCAGCATTTATTTTGGCGGGATTATTGAGTTTCGCTTATTTACTGATGCGGCGCACGCGCTGGCATTTGCCCAGTTTATTGAGCGGTGTACTCTTAGGCTGCCTGAATTTTGGCAACATCGTGTTTTATATCCGCGCCCATCAGGTTTACGGCAGCAACCCCACTTTGGTATTTGCAGGCATGAACTTGGGCGTGATTGTATTGGGAACACTGATTGGCGCATTGGTGTTCCGTGAAAAAATCAATAAAATAAACGTATTGGGCATTGTTTTGGCACTCGCGGCGATTGTGTGCCTATTTTATTTTGACGCAATACGCCGATTGGCGGTTTGGTTTTCTTGAATTTACATAAACCGCAGTCATTTAGCGATAAAATTCCGCCCCATCTGAATCACTTGAGCGGCTGCTTGTTTCAGGTAGCCTGAAATCCCATGAAATCACCTGAATTACTGTTGCCCGCCGGCGACTTATCCCGAATGAGAGCCGCATTTGACTATGGCGCAGATGCGGTTTATGCCGGCAGCCCGCGTTATTCGCTGCGTGCACGCAACAATGGTTTTGCCAAATTAACCGAACTCGAACAAGGCATACGCGAAGCGCATGAACGCGGTAAAAAAATCTTTTTGGCGAGCAATATTTTACCGCACAACGCCAAACTGAAAACGTTTCTGGCAGACATAGAGCCGCTGATTGCCATGCAACCGGACGCATTGATTATGGCAGACCCGGGTTTAATCATGAAAGTTCGCGAACATTGGCCGCACATGCCGATACATCTGTCGGTGCAAGCCAACACCACCAATTATTGGGGTGTGCAGTTTTGGCAAAAAATGGGTGTGGAGCGCATTATTTTGTCGCGTGAATTATCCATTGAAGAAATTGCTGAAATTCGCCAACAGTGCCCCGATATTGAATTGGAAGTGTTTGTTCACGGCGCATTGTGTATTGCCTATTCGGGGCGTTGTTTGTTGTCGGGTTATTTCAATCACCGCGATCCCAATCAAGGCACGTGTACCAATGCCTGCCGCTGGGATTATCAAGTTCACAACGCCGCCGCCGATGATTCGGGTGATGCGCAATTATTAAGCGATTTTCACTTTCAGGCAGCCTCAGAAACGGCAAACGCACAATTTGAAGGCATCAACGGACAACAACGCCACCCGCTGGCAAACCGCGTTTATTTAATCGAAGAGGCAAACCGCCTCGGTGAAATGATGCCGATTATGGAAGATGAACACGGCACTTATATCATGAATTCCAAAGATTTACGCGCCATTGAACAAGTGGCTCGTTTGGCGGAAATCGGCGTGGATTCTCTTAAAATTGAAGGGCGAACCAAATCAATTTATTATGTTGCCCGCACAGCCCAAACCTACCGCCGCGCCATTGACGATGCCGTTGCCGGTAAACCGTTTGACTACACACTGCTGGCAGAATTGGAAGGTTTGGCAAACCGCGGTTATACGGCGGGCTTTTTAGAACGTCATCAAACCCAAGAATACCAAAATTACTTAACAGGGCATTCTTTGGCCAAACAAAGCCAATTTGTCGGACAAATCACCCAAATCAGCGGCGATGGTTGGGCAACCGTGTTGGTAAAAAATAAATTCGCTGTTGGCGATACATTGGAAATTATCCACCCGAGCGGCAACCAAATCATCTGTTTAACTGCCATGCGTAAAAACGGTGAAGCCGCACAAGTTGCGCCCGGCAACGGCATTGAAGTGGAAATTCCCGAGATGCAGGGCAAAGACAATGCACTGATTGCGCGGGTGATGAGTGCTTAAAGCACAACACCAATAGATGTTGTATTTTCAGGCTGCCTGAAACTGATTGGGCTGCCTGAACTTTATTGTTTTGAGCATTTCTAATTGAAAATCCGTGTTGAAATGTGTATCACAATGCGGCGGTTATTGACCTGCGGCGCAATACCATGATGAGCAAATTTTTGCATCAACGGCATCTCTTTACTTCAGGTTATGACAGTCAGTAATCATTGATAAATTTCAATAAAATCATCTGGTTATCTTTATTTTCTCATCGAAAAAGAAAATTTCTCTCATAAAATCTGTGCCGCATTGCTTTATTGCACATCTTTTTTCCATATCAAATACCACAACCAAACGACATTTCATACCGATATTTCATATCTCGAAGCATTACATTTTCAATAATTTGTCCTTCTGATACATCAATAAATCCTATTTATTGAAAGATAATATCTACACAAAATTGCCTAGAGGCAATAATCCGATTGCCTTATGGCTAAATTGAAGTTAAATCTGCCTTTTTTATCTTTTTGTATGGTTTTTGCGTTGCATCAAAAAAACGTATCTGCTAAGATAATCTTCATATTAACATTTGTTAAATTTAAATTAACAAATGTAATAAAATACAACCGAAATTTCTCGGTCAATCAAATCAACCAACGGAGGCTTTTGGCATGAACAAACGGCAATTTTTGGCTTCGGCTTTGTGTTCGGCATTGTTATTGGCAGGCTGTAGTCCGAAGCCTGCGGAGAATGCCTCATCGGCATCAGGCGTAAGCGGTGCATCATCTGTTGGTGCAGCGGTAACTTCGGGCGATACCATTAAAGTAGGTGTATTGCACTCACTCTCCGGCACCATGGCGATTTCTGAATCGGCGTTAAAAGACACGGTATTGATGCTGATTGACGAGCAAAATAAAAAAGGCGGTTTGCTTGGCAAACAACTGGAAGCTGTGGTGGTTGATCCGGCATCAGACTGGCCGCTGTTTGCCGAAAAAGCGCGTGAATTGCTGGCAAAAGACAAAGTGGCAACGGTGTTTGGCTGCTGGACTTCGGTTTCGCGCAAATCGGTGCTGCCTGTATTTGAAGAATTGAACGGCATTTTGTTTTATCCGGTGCAGTGGGAAGGGCAAGAATCCAGTAAAAACATTTTCTACACAGGCGCAACGCCCAACCAACAAGCCATTCCGGCGGTGGATTATTTATTGGAACAAGGCGTTAAGCGATTCGCGCTGGTGGGTACAGATTATGTCTATCCGCGCACCACCAATAAAATTTTAGAAGCCTATTTGAAAACCAAAGGCATTGGTGAAAAAGACATTATGGTGAATTACACACCGTTTGGCTTTTCCGATTGGCAATCGATTGTCTCCGATGTGAAGAAATTTGGTTCAACCGGTGTTAAAACAGCTGTGGTATCAACGATTAATGGTGATGCCAATGTGCCGTTCTACAAAGAATTGTCCAACCAAAACATCACGCCAGACCAAATTCCAGTGATGGCATTCTCTGTGGGTGAACAGGAATTGGCGGGCATTGATACCAAACCGCTGGTGGGTCATTTGGCGGCGTGGAACTACTTTGAAAGCGTGGATACACCTGTCAATGCTGCGTTCATCAAAGAATGGAAAGCCTACAAAAAAGACGACAAAGCGGTAACCAACGATCCGATGGAAGCCACTTATATCGGCTTTAATATGTGGGTGAAAGCGGTGGAAAAAGCGGGCACAACGGATTCAGATGCGGTGCAAAAAGCCTTGATTGACATTGAAGTACCCAATCTGACCGGCGGCACAGCCAAAATGCAAGCCAACCACATGACCGCCAAACCGGTTTTAATCGGTGAAATCCAAGACAATGGTCAGTTTGATGTGGTGTTGCAAACCAAAGAAGTGGCGGGTGAAGCATGGTCGCCGCTGCTGCCTGAATCGAAAAACCTGATTGCCGACTGGAGCGCGCCGACTAACTGCGGTGCTTATGACACGGTAACCAAAAAATGTACTGCCGGTGTTGAGTAAGACAACTTCAGGCTGCCTGAAACTGTATGCACGGTTTTCAGGCAGCCTTTTTCTGTTGTAGCCCAATCGGCTGATAGGGTCAATACCGACCATTTATCGGACAAGGACGATTTCATGACATGGCTTGTTTCTTTGCCGCATCGGCACAACCCATACCGTCGGCTGGCTGCTGTTCTGTTGGCATTGGCATTGGCATTGGCGTGCGGATACAGCAGCAATACTTGGGCAGAAGACAGTGCCTCTTCTGTTGTTGCCGCAGAACAAAGCAGCACCGCTGATGCGCCGATAGCCGATTTTGATGCGGCTTTACAAGGCTTGCGCAGCAATAATTTTACTGAAAAAAAAGCGGCTGTTGAGGCATTGCCTCAATTCAATCACCCCCAAACGCTGGCGATTTTGACGGCATTGGGTGAGGGCAATTTATTTAATCAAGACAATCAATTTTTTATTGCGGCAGGCGATCAATACTTCAATATTGATGACCCTGAAACCGCTGTTGAACGGCCCGCAGGCGCAAAAAAAGTGGTTATCAACAACGCCATTCGCCAATGGGTGAAATCTTATGTTGCCGAACACGCGCTGCTCAGCCCCAACGCGGCAGATCGGCGCGCCGCCATCATGCAAATGCTGCAAAAAAATGATACCGCCGCACTGGCTCAAGTTCAGGCAGCCTTACCCAAGGAAACCAAGGCAGACATCAAAGCATTGATGCAAACCTATGTGGCACGTGCCGATTTAAGCAGCGGCAATCCCGAACGGCATGCGGCTGCCATTGATACGCTGGCACACAGCGCATCGCCGGAAAATCTGGCGGTGCTGCAACAATACGCCGATCAAGCACCGACACCGCAATTGAAAAATGCCGCACAAAAAGCCATTGATGCCATTAATCAGCAATTGAGCATGATGAAAGGTGTGGAAACCTTGAGTTTCGGGCTGAGTTTGGGTTCGATTCTGGTGCTTACTGCCATTGGTCTGGCAATTACATTTGGCGTTATGGGTGTCATTAACATGGCGCACGGTGAACTCATGATGATTGGGGCTTATTGCGCTTATGTGGTGCAGCTGATGATGCCCAACCACATCGGTGCATCTGTGTTGGTGGCCATTCCCGTGGCGTTTTTGGTATCCGGTTCGGTTGGTGTGCTGATTGAACGTTTTGTGGTGCGCTACCTGTATGGCCGCCCCTTAGAAACCTTGCTGGCAACTTTTGGCATCAGCTTAATTTTGCAGCAAGCCGTGCGCACGATTTTTTCACCGTTAAACCGCATGGTACAAACACCTGATTGGATGAGCGGCACATGGCAAATCATGCACGGGCTCGCCATTACTTGGAATCGTGTGTATATCTTTATCTTTTGTATGATGTGTTTCTTTGCCTTATTGGCAGTTATGAAACACACGCGGCTGGGGCTGCAAGTACGCGCCGTATCGCAAAACAGGGATATGGCACGGGCGATGGGTATTAACGACCGTAAAGTCGATATGATGACTTTCGGGTTGGGGTCTGGCGTGGCGGGTATGGCGGGCGTGGCGTTGTCTCAATTGACCAATGTCGGTCCGAATTTGGGTCAGCAATACATCGTGGATTCTTTCATGGTGGTTGTGCTGGGCGGCGTGGGTAATTTGTGGGGAACGCTGGTGGCAGGCTTGGGCTTGGGCATACTCAATAAATTCATGGAGCCGTGGCTGGGTGCGGTGCTGGCAAAAAGTATTGTGCTGGTGCTGATTATTCTGTTTATCCAAAAATACCCGCGCGGGTTGTTTCCGCAGAAAGGACGGGCTGTCGAATGAGCCAATCGTTTGTTTATGCTTTTTTCCGACGAGAGCCGTTGGCAGGCAAGATTACGCTGGCATTGGTGCTGGCGGTAATCGCGTGGGTAAGCATCGGTAATCTGCTGATGCCTTCAGGCAGCCTGTTTCATGTATCAACCTATACCGTTACCTTGCTGGGCAAATATTTTTGCTATGCCTTGCTGGCATTGGCAATTGATTTGTGCTGGGGATATTTGGGTATTTTGAGTTTGGGGCATGGCGCGTTCTTTGCGTTGGGCGGTTATGCAATGGGCATGTATTTGAGCCGAGGCAGTAATGGTGCGCTGCCGGAATTTATGGCGTTTTTGGGTTGGACTGAATTGCCGTGGTTTTGGCTGGGCAGTAACTATTTTGCTTGGGCAGCGGTGATGATTTTCTTAATTCCGGGCTTACTGGCATTTGTTTTGGGCTGGCTGTGCTTCCGTTCGCGGGTGTCCGGTGTGTATTTGTCCATCATTACCCAAGCCATGACCTATGCCTTGCTGTTGGCGTTTTTTCGCAATGAAATGGGTTTTGGCGGCAATAATGGTTTAACCAATTTTAAAGAAATTCTCGGGTTTTCATTGCAGGCGGGCGGTACAAGGGTGGCATTGTTTGCCCTGTCAGGCATTGCGGTGTTGGCGGTGTATTTATTGCTGCGCAGCATCATGCACTCGCGGTTGGGTAAACTCATTATTGCCGTGCGTGATGCGGAAATGCGCACGCGCTTTGTCGGCTTTCGTGTAGAGCGCATCAAACTTTTGGTGTTTGTGTTGTCGGCAATGATTGCCGGTTTGGCAGGTGCGCTGTATGTTCCGCAAGTCGGCATCATCAACCCGGGTGAATTTGCGCCTTTGGTATCGATTGAAGTGATTATCTGGGTGGCTTTGGGCGGACGGGCAACGCTGTATGGTGCGGTTATCGGCGCATTTGCGGTGAACTACGCCAAAACATGGCTGACGGCTGCATTTCCCGATGCATGGTTGTTTTTCTTGGGTGCGCTGTTTGTATTGGTTACCATTTTTTTAAAAGACGGTTTGGCGGGTTTGTTTCAGCAGACATGGCGCAAAAAACCACCCCCCAGCAACAATGGTGATTCGTCACCAAAAGAGGAGGCAGCAGTATGAATCAGGCATCTTCTTTCCACTATCAGGCAGAAACAGACGCACGGCAAGCATACGACAATATTCATGTCGGCAAAAACGTGATTTTGTATCTGGACGATGTGTCCGTGAGTTTCGACGGTTTTAAAGCCATCAATAATTTGAATTTATACATTGACCGCGGTGAGTTGCGCTGCATTATCGGTCCCAACGGTGCGGGCAAATCCACCATGATGGACATCATCACCGGCAAAACCCGCCCCGACAGCGGCAGCGTATTTTTGGGGCAAAATACCGACTTGCTGAAAATGAGCGAAGCAGAAATCGCTTGTGCCGGTATTGGGCGGAAATTCCAAAAACCAACGGTATTTGAATCTTTGCTGGTGTATGACAATTTATCACTGGCGGCGGCAGGCAGTAAAAGTGTGTTTGGCGCATATTTCGGCAAAGGACGTCAATTGTCTGCCGAACAAAATGATTTTTTAGATGAAGTGCTCAATACCATTGGTTTAACTGCTTATAAACACCGCTTGGCAGGCGAATGTTCGCACGGGCAAAAACAATGGTTGGAAATCGGTATGCTGCTGATGCAAAAACCGCAATTGCTGCTGATTGATGAACCCGTTGCCGGCATGACTCACGGCGAAATTGAGCGTACTGCCGAATTGCTTATCGGCTTGGCAGGTGAACACGCCGTGGTGGTGGTGGAACACGACATGGAATTTGTGCGCAAAATCGCCCGCAAAGTTACCGTGCTGCATCAAGGCAGTGTGCTGGCAGAAGGCAGTTTGACTGAAGTACAAAACAATCCGCAGGTCATTGATGTGTATTTAGGCGGTCATTGACAGATATTTTCAGGCAGCCGCTTGGGCTGCCTGAAAAGAACAAGGAAAATAGCATGCTGAAAGTGGAAAACCTCAATCAATATTATGGTCAAAGCCATATTTTGCACAACATCAGCTTTGAAGTGCCGAACAAGCAATGTACCTGTATCATTGGACGCAACGGCGTGGGCAAAACCACACTATTAAAAAGTATTATGGGGCAGGTTGCCGTCAAAGCCGATGTCATGCAATACTCAGATATGGATCTGCGCACCTTGCGTCCGGAAAAACGCGCCTACGCAGGAATCGCTTATGTACCGCAAGGGCGGCAGATTTTTCCCCTGCTCACGGTAGAAGACAATTTACGCATCGGTTTGCCCGTATATCAAAAACGCAGCGGTAAACGCCGCGCCGCCATACCGGACATGGTGTATGAACTGTTTCCGGTATTGGCAGAAATGAAACAGCGGCGCGGCGGCGATTTGTCGGGCGGTCAGCAGCAGCAATTGGCGATTGGCCGCGCCTTGGTTCTCAATCCGGGCTTACTGATTTTAGATGAACCAACCGAAGGCATTCAGCCCAATATTGTTGCCGAAATCACGCGCGTTATCCGTCGTTTAAATGAAGAATGGGGTTTAACCGTGTTGATAGTGGAGCAAAAACTGCATTTAATTCGTGCCTTGGCCGACCATTTTGTTTTGATTGAGCGCGGCAACTGTGTTGCGAAAGGACGCGGCGATGAACTCACCCCCGAATTGATTCAAACCTATTTAAGCGTATAAACTGCTGTTGTATTAAAAATCAGCGTCCAATGGCATTTGTCATAAAAAATTTGAGGAAAAATACCGATGCATTTAACCAGTCGCGAACAAGAGAAATTGATGCTGTTTCTGGCAGGTGAATTGGCGGCGAAACGACGCGCACGCGGGTTGAAACTCAATTACCCGGAAGCCATTGCCTACATCAGCAGCCACTTGCAGGAAGGCGCACGCGACGGCATGAGCGTGGCTGAATTAATGCAGTATGGCGCAACACTGCTGAATACCGATGATGTCATGGCGGGCGTCGCAGAGATAATACATGAAGTGCAAATTGAAGCCACTTTCCCTGACGGCACTAAGCTGGTTACGGTACATCAGCCCATTCGTTAATAAGAAAGCTGTTTCAAGAGATATTAAACAGTTTCTAAATGCACCAGTGGTTTTCATTGGCTGGTTTTGAATAGAAAAGGCACACCATGATACCCGGCGAATACATTTTGGCAAACGGTGATATTGAAGCCAATATTGGTCGTAAAACCCTTATATTAAACGTTATTAATCGCGGCGATCGTCCCATTCAAGTGGGTTCGCATTTTCATTTTTACGAAACCAACGCGGCACTTGAGTTTAATCGTGAATCGGCACGCGGCATGCGGTTGAATATACCTTCAGGCAACGCCATGCGCTTTGAACCGGGTGAAGTTAAAACCGTTGAATTAACCGAATACGGCGGCAGAAAAATCATTGTTGGTTTTCATAATGCTGTGAATGGCGCGGTTTGAATGCTTAATGCTATGTGCCATAAATTCGGAATGCAAGACAAGATACAAACAGTACATCAGCCCTGCGTATTCTTGAGTATATTGTTTGTACCAATTGACCATGCTTTGCGTCAGCGCGCGCAGAATAGCGAGCGGTGATCATTCTTTTCAGGTTGCCTGAAAAATATCGGTAACGGCAGCGATTGTATCTATGCGAGATACGAAGCAACCCATTGTTTGCAGTGTCTTAATGATAAACCTTGGTATTGCCGCTGCTCACAATCGCATGGATAAGTGCTAATTTTCGGTTATGTAAAAACACAGCAATACGCCAAATGATTGGCATCTTCAATTTACTTCAAGTTCCAAGTTAGAATATCAATTAAATAAATGCGCATAGATAAATGCGCTGTTTTTTTGAATTATTATTTCTATTCTTACACTTCATAAAATCTTATTTATTGATGCAGACGGCAATTTGCACAGCCAAAAATCTTTGGTTACATGGGCAGACGAGCGCACAACCGATATTGATGATGTGTGGTTCACCACCAATTTGGCACACACTCACCACATTGGACAGTGTGTCCTAAGAATTGATCAAAACCTTGTATGAACTACCCAATATCGGCGCATTTGGCAATGTAAAATTGCTGAATGGCTGCCAAAAAAGCAATAAATATTGATTTAAATCAAAGCGTATGCAAAATATTTTAGATAGATTAGAGCTTAATGTCTATAGTCTAGACTAATTTCTATTAGTGTATTATGAAGTGAAGTGTAATATTCAAAGTGAACTCATTTTTTAAACTGCTTTATGTATTATCTCTAAACACTATTTTAGTGCTAAAAAATTTCATGACACAACCACGAGGCAGTCAACATGAGCAACACTTTAGCCAAGTTAAAAACACTCTTTCTCTCAATCTGTTGTCTGGGCGGCTTATGCTCTTGCCAAGCCAATAAAAATGAGGTTTTTACTTACAGATTAGACACGCCTTTTAACGCAGCGCAAGCGGGGTTTAGTCAAACAGTGAATTTTCATGTCCCCAAGGCAGAGCGGTATGACATGGTTGTGGAAATGGACACGCGGAAACCCTATGAGCTTCTCAATAGAGAAGAAAAGGATGAATACTTTAACTTAAGGGTAGATATTTTTGATTTTAAAGGAAAATTATATAAAAAATCACCGCAAAGCAGGTTGCACTTACATATTATCGTTAAAAAAAATACCCCCAATGGCTGGGTGGTGATTAAAGATGTTAAAAATCCTGAATCATTTCAAGCATTCCATGATAGCGGAGGACCGTACACTTATTATTTAACTTCTTGGTTTAACGCAGAAAAAGGAGACTATCAAATTATTTTTGAAAACCTCAATCCAACCCCTGCATTTGATACACAAATTATTCAACTTTCCGTTACCAACACCATTATCAGATTAAAGCACTAATCTTAAATGGCATGTGTTTTTAATCTGTTTTTAAAAAGGAAATCAAAATAGCTAAGCTATACATTAGAATTGCAGAAGCAGGCACTTTGTATAAACTTGATGACTGCCATATTACACAACCTCTCAAGGCGGACACTGGTATTGATGATGTGTGGTTCACCAGCAATCTGGCGCGCGCACCCATCACATTGGACAGTGTGTCCTAATGATTGTGTGAACTACCCAATATCAGTGTGTTTGGCAATGTAAAATCGCTGAATGACTGCCAAAAAAAGCAATAAACATTGATTTAAATCAAAACACATGCAAAATATTTTTAGGTAGATTTAGAGCATTATGTCTATCATTATATTATGAAGTGAAGTGTAGTGTAGTATCCAAAGTGAACTCATTTTTTAAACTGCTTTAAACGCCATTTTAGCGCAACAAAATTTCATGACACAACCGCGAGGCAACCAGCATGAGCAGCACTTTAACCAAGTTAAAAACACTCTTTCTCTCAATCTTTTGTTTGGGTGGCTTATGTTCATGCCAAGCCAATAAAAATGAGGTTTTTACTTACAGATTAGATACGCCTTTTAACGCGGCGCAAGCGGGGTTTAGCCAAACAGTGAATTTTCATGTGCCCAAGGCAGAGCGGTATGACATGGTTGTGGAAATGGATACGCGTAAACCTTATGAGCAGCTTAGTTGGGAAGAAAAAGAGGATGCCTCACTTTTAGTAATGAATATTTTTGATTTTGAGGGAAAAACATATCAGAGCATACCGGAAAGAAGGTTGCAACTACACATCATCATTAAAAAAAATACTCCAAATGGTTGGGTGGTGATTAAAGATGTTAAAAATCCCAAATCATTTCAATCATTCATTGATAAAGGAATACCTACTTTTTATTTAACTTCATGGTTTAACGCAGAAAAAGGAGATTATCAAATTATTTTTGAAAACCTTAATCCAACCACTGCATTTGACAATCAAATTATTCAACTTTCCGTTACCAACACCATTATCAGATTAAAACACTGAATCTTAGAAAAGATGGCATGTGTTTTTAGAACCCATGTTCAAAAAAATTCTTAATAAAATCATATGATGTCAAAAAACGACTCAATCATCGCCCATTGGCTATCTGTCAAATCACTCGGG
>NZ_KN050772.1:40284-87230 GCF_000745895.1 Stenoxybacter acetivorans DSM 19021
AATTCTTAATAAAATCATATGATGTCAAAAAACGACTCAATCATCGCCCATTGGCTATCTGTCAAATCACTCGGGTACATAAAGGATTACCTACTATCTTAATTTATCTGCTAATTATACGCCATATGATTTTATTAAGAATTTTTTGAATATTGGTTCTTAAACATTATTGAACATAGGTTCTTAATCTATTTTCAAAAAGGAAATCAAAATGGCTAAGCTATACATCAGAATTGCAGAAGCAGGCACTTTGTATAAACTTGATGATTGCCCATATTACAAAATCTCTCTGGCTGGGCATATGTGGATTGAAATCTATACTGACAATGGTGTTTTAAGGGACAGTATTGGATTTGCTTCTCAAGATGGCGAGGCATTCGGACCGGGTAAAACTGTTAATGATGATGCCAGTCGTTATGAAAAAGCTGCTTATACTGCCATCGTAGATATCAGTACTGACCAAGCGAGGACCTTGTTGGATTATCAACGAAACCCCGCAAACTATGGTTATGATACAGACTACAATGTTATTGCCAATAGCTGTGTTGATTTTGTTTCATATTATCGGATTAAACCAAGTAGATAATCAAGGTGATCTTTTGCCCGGCAATAATAGTGATAATCTTCAAGCAATATTAAAAGACCATATTATTGAAGAAATTCATAACGATCATTTAAATGACGTCAATACTGACGGCAAATGCGGCGGTGATCCCAACACTGACCAACCCAGTAAAGACGATGCGGAACACACCACTTCCCCGATTATCATTGACCTAAACGGCGACGGCGTAAAAACCGTCGCCGTTAGTCAAAATAAAATCCGTTTCGACCACGACAATAATTTGTTTGCCGAGCGCACGGGTTGGGCAGATGCACAAGATGCGATTTTGGTGATTGACAGCAACCAAAACGGCAAAATCGACGGCGGCAGCGAATTATTCGGCAATCATTCGGTTTTGCCCGACGGCACAAGTGCAGTAAACGGCTTTGAAGCCTTAAAAGCCTTAGACGAAAACCAAGACAATGTTTTAAACGAACAAGACAGCGCGTGGCAAACCCTGCAATTGTGGCAAGACAGCAATCAAAACGGCAAAGTTGATGCGGGTGAATTAAAAACGCTTGCCGAGCACGGTTTAAAACAAATCAATCTGGATTATCTGAATATCAACAGCACCGATGAAGCGGGCAATCAACACAAACAAACTTCCACCGTTGAATGGCAAGACGGCAGGATTACCAAAGCCGATGATGTGTGGTTTCAAACCAATATTGCCGATACCTTTTATATCGGTGATATGACTGTGGACGCAGACGTTGTGCGCGAATTGCCGCAGATTTACGCTTTTGGCAATGTGATGGATTTGCATGATGCCGCAACCAATGACCATGTCTTGAAAGACATGGTCAAAGATTATCTGAACACCGCACAACCGAGCCGTGAACAATTGCTGAACCTGATTTACCGCTGGACAGGCAGTGATGATATTGATCCCTACAGCCGCGACCCGAAACAAGTTTACAACCATGTGATGGATGCGCGCCAATTGGTAACGCTGGAGCATTTAACGGGTTCAGATTATCTCGGTACTTGGTGCTGGGGTGAGCGCGATCCCAATCCGCACGGACAAGCCGCCCCGAAACTGATTGCCGAATTTAACCTGTTTGCTGACTATGTTGCCGCGCATTTGGCAGCATTTCATAATCCGCTGTTTTGGTCTTACACTGACCCCGAAGCAAAAGCCCTCCGCTACGACTGGTATTTGTTTAATTATGAAATGGGTAAATTGATTGACAACGATCAATTTGAAGAAGCCGCCGCTTTGCTGAAAACAGCCCGCAATCTGGGCAATTACAACAGCCTTTATCAAAGCGACTGGCAGCAAAACATCGAAGCCGTAGCCCTCGATAACCCTTTACTGGCGGCTTTCTATAACAGTGCCATACTCAACGGTACAGCGGGCGCAGATGTATTAATGGGCAGTGCCAAAGACGAATACATCAACGGCGGCGCAGGTGATGACCAACTTAACGGCGGCGCAGGCAACGACACCTATACACAAAACATCGGCTTTGGCAAAGACCGTATTTATGACAGCGCAGGCAGCGATAAAATCATCTTCGGCGCAGGCATTACCGCCAAAGACATCGCCGTATCCCGTGATTTAACCGCTGTTTACCTCACCCGTTTGGACGAAAACGGACAAAAAACCAATGATGTGATTCAAATCGACAATTTCTATGATTTCGACGGCAA
Organism: Stenoxybacter acetivorans DSM 19021; assembly: GCF_000745895.1. Classification (GTDB taxonomy): domain Bacteria; phylum Pseudomonadota; class Gammaproteobacteria; order Burkholderiales; family Neisseriaceae; genus Stenoxybacter; species Stenoxybacter acetivorans. The sequence goes on from NZ_KN050772.1 coordinate 42,542, forward strand.
TTTAGCAGAAGGCGTGATTGAAACCCTACAATTTGCCGACGGAACCAGCCTCACCGCACAGGATATTGAAAACAAACTCAAACCCGTTCCCACCAAAAACGATGATTTTCTTTATCTCAACAGTCAAGACAACAACATCAACGCACTGGCGGGCAGCGATACCGTTTTTGCCGGAGCAGGCAAAGACACCGTATATGGCGGCGCAGGTGATGATGTGTTGTACGGCGATGGCGGCAACGATGTATTAAAAGGCGATGCGGGCAATGATGCCCTCAACGGCGGCGACGGCGATGATGTTTTGGACGGCGGCAGCGGCAAAGACACATTAAGCGGCGATCGCGGCAACGATGTTTTGCACGAATCATCAGGCGATGATGTGTACCTATTTGCCAAAGGCGGCGGACAAGACAAAATTGTTTCCTTGTGTCTTGATGTTTGCGGCAAAGACACCGTGCAATTCACCGATTGGGCTTTTCAGGCAGCCGTATTTGAACGGCACGGCTATGATTTACTTATCAAACACCATCAAACGAATGACAGCATTTTGCTTGAAAAATTCTTTCTTTACGGCCAAAACTTCAGTTTTGCCTTTACCGACCAAACCGTCAGCGGCAAAACCGTATTCGATATGGACATCGCCGAATTCGGCACAGAACAAAATGACCTCATGATTGCCGCCCGCAAACACGCAACCATGTACGGCTTGGGCGGCAACGATACCCTGCTTGGCAGCAGCGGCAGCGACAGCTTATTCGGCGGCGATGGTGCGGATACGCTATACGGAAATGCGGGTTTTGACACACTCAACGGCGGCGCGGGCAATGATGTGCTGCGCGGCGGCGATTGTGCGCAGGATCGCTATGTGTTTCAAGCGGGACACGGACAGGACGAAGTGCGTGATTTGGGTTTGGCAAATCACAGCGATCACCTCAACGAAATCGTGTTTGAAAACGCCCAAACCAATGATGCCGAATTCACCCGCAGCGGCGATCATTTGATTATCCGTGCATACGATAATTCGGAAGACCAAGTGAATCTGCCTGATTTCTTCAACCGCGACAACTGCCTCAGCCGTGCTTACAGCTTGGTGTTTGACGACCAAGTATTGAATTTAGACAGCATTGCCCAAATGACGTTCAGCCATCACGGAACAAACGGAATTGACATACTCAAAGGCTGGGACAGCCGCGATTTGCTGGAAGGCAATGACGGCATTGATTGGCTGTACGGCGGCAATAATGACGACCAACTAAACGGCGGTGCCGGCAGCGATTACCTATACGGAGAGAACGGTAATGACACCTTAATCGGCGGTGCGGGTAATGACAAGCTGGCGGGCGGATTGGGTGATGATGTTTACCTGAAAGCCAAAGGAGAAGGGCAGGACACCATTGAAGAGAGCGGCGGCTTTGATACGATACAGCTGAGCGGGCAAACGCTGGCAGAAACCACGTTCCGCAAATCCGGCTTTGATTTGAAAATCCTCAGCACCGACAAACAAGACACGCTGACGGTAAAAAACTTCTTCTTAAACGAGAAATACCAAGTAGAGCAGTTTCAATTGGCAGACCAGACTTTGGATATGATGATGGTTACGCAGTATCTGGTGGTGTAATGGTATTACCACTCGATAACACGCTTTCTATCTGTGAATGTTATTGAGCGGTACAGAACGGCGCGGTAATCTGTTGTTTGTTGGAAAACGGATTGCCGCGCCGAAGCCATGCCCATTGGTGCTGATTGGCTGTGCTTTGCGTCAGTGTGTGCAGAACGGCGAGCGGCGGGTCGTTTTATTTCAGGCTGCCTGAAAAATATCGGTAACGGCAGCGGTTGATTGGTTTAAACTTGAAGCCATTGGGTCGTTTACAGGAGCAGATTTAAGTGAACCGAAAAAACATCATCAGAATTTTGGCTTGTCTGCTTTTATTTTTTATTGGCATGTGGGTGTTTAACCATTTTACCTATCCGCTTGCAGGGGTCTTGGTTGCACTGGCATTGCCGTTTTATTACTTATTGACTTCTCTGAAAGGGTGAAATGAAAAAATTAATGATCAGTGCGGTGCTTATTGCCACTTTGGCGGCTTGCTCACGCGTTGAACCCAATCAAGCCGGTGTTTTAATGGAGAACTACGGCAGAAACGGCAAATCAGACTTTTCTATTGTTGTCGGACGTGTGTGGACGATGAGCCCCGGTACGGAATTGTATCAAGTGCCGTTGTGGGAACAGCGTGGTGAATTTAAAGAATATCTGACACTGAAAGCGGCAGACAATACCGAATTTCGCGCCAGACCTATGTACTCATTCCGTGTGATTAAAAGCCGTGCCGTTGATGTGGTGTTTGACAATAAACAACTGGGAGCGGGTGATAATTTCATTGAATCACTGGAAGACAATATTTTAGAACCCAAGATTTTTGATTTGATGAAAGAAGAATCGCGCCGCTATACCACTGATGAACTCATGGCAAAAGGCGGATCACTGATGTTTGAACAAAAAGTACAAACTTTGGTGAAAGAAGAATTTGAAAAGCGCGGTTTGGAATTGATTACATTCAGTTCTCAATTGGAATTCAGTAAATCGGTTACCGAGCGCATTGATAAACGCAATGAAGTGAACACCAATATCAGCGTGATCGAACAGCAAATTGAAGAACAAAAGAAACGCTTAGAGCTGGCACAGCTTCAGGCAGCCACCAATAAGGCAATTTCTGAAGGCATTACCCCTCAGCTGCTGCAACAGCAGTTTATTGAAAAATGGGACGGAAAAACACCGTTGTACGGAAATACACCAATCACCGTTTTCAAACAGGAGAAGTGAGCGGCAGCGGCGTTGCCGTGAATAAACAAAGCAGCTGCCTGTTGTTGCTTGATGAATCTGCTTGCACAAAGCCATTGTACTAAGGAAGAAAAGCAGCAGTTGCAGTTATTGATGGCGTCCCAAGTGGCTGTCTTGCGCACAAACCGAAAAATGATGCGATAATTTACTACCCGATTTTCGTTGGTTTGCTGAATTGAAAAGTGAATTGTTGTATCTGTATGTCGGCAATGGCCAATCTTTTGAGTTTCAGGCAGCCTTTGTAAATATGCTGACGGTGTAACTGTTGTTATGCGGCAAGCGCGAAACGGCTTGGCAATCTGTTTTTATTCCGCATTGCCGAGGACATCCGGCAATCTGCCAAGCAGGTGCTGTGCAGACAATTGCTTGAACACTTCTTTGCAAAGATTTGCTGAATGACCTGAAGATAGAATATGATGTTGGCTTTGCGTTTTGGTGAAAAAATAGTCACAATTCGAGCATCATGCTTCAGCAAGCGGTATTGACCACCACAAACAGGCGCGGCAGCCGCTGCAAGCCTTTGTGCATTGAGCGGCGATGTGTGGACTTTCACCGCAATGATACTGATTTGATTGGTGTTGTTTGGCGAACTCGGGTCAAACAACACAAAAACAACAGAGAAATACCCGATAAAGATGCAGCAGCAAGCCTCTTTGGTATTGGTTGAATTTGAACTTAATTTTTTGGCGGGCAGTGTGTGCAAAACATAAATATGGCGCGGCATTGAGCAGCGGCAGTATTTTTATCACACTTTAAGTTTGCATTATTTAGGCGATAAGTATGTACGATAACTTACTCAGTTTGGCGATTTGGATACCGATATTGGCGGGTGTGCTGGTGCTTTTCACCGGATCAGACCGCCGCGCAGGTCTTGCCAGAATAGTGGCACTGGCAGGCGGGTTGCTCGGATTTCTGATAACCGTTCCGCTGTTTATCGGCTTTGACCGATTAAACGGCGGCTATCAATTCACTGAATTTCATACTTGGATCAGCACGCTCAATATCAATTATGCTTTGGGCGTGGACGGTTTGTCGGTGTTGTTCGTGATTTTGAACAGCTTCATCACTTTATTGGTGGTGCTGGCGGGCTGGCAAGTGATTCAAAAGCGCACCGCGCAATACATGGCGGCGTTTTTAATCATGTCCGGTTTGATTAACGGCGCGTTTGCGGCGATGGACGCCATTTTGTTTTACGTGTTCTTTGAAGGCATGTTGATACCGATGTATCTTATCATCGGTATCTGGGGCGGACCGCGCCGCGTGTATGCTTCAGTGAAGTTTTTCCTTTATACCTTATTGGGTTCGCTGTTGATGCTGGTGGGCTTGATTTATCTTTCACAGCTGACTGACGGCAGCTTTGCCATTGTGGATATGCAAAATATTCAGCAAATTGCCAAAAACATACAAATTTTGCTGTTTATCGGTTTCTTTTTGTCCTTTGCCGTGAAAGTGCCGATGTGGCCTGTGCATACATGGCTACCTGATGCACACGTGGAAGCCCCTACCGGCGGTTCAATGGTATTGGCGGCGATTACTCTGAAAATCGGCGCATACGGTTTCCTGCGGTTTGTGCTGCCGATTGTGCCCGATGCCGCGCGGTTTTTTGCGCCGATGATGATTGTATTGAGCTTGATTGCGGTGATTTATATCGGCATGGTGGCATTGGTGCAAACCGATATGAAAAAATTGGTGGCGTATTCATCTATCAGCCACATGGGTTTTGTTACGCTGGGCATGTTTTTGTTTACCGGCGGTTATTTGAACGATTGGGCATTAAAAGGCGCGATTGTACAAATGATTTCGCATGGCTTTGTTTCAGCCGCCATGTTTATGTGTATCGGCGTTATGTATGACCGCATGCACACCCGCAATATTGCCGATTACGGCGGCGTCGTGAACACCATGCCGATTTTTGCGTCGTTTATGATGCTGTTTGCGATGGCAAATGCCGGTTTGCCTGGTACTTCCGGTTTTGTGGGCGAGTTTATGGTGATTGTGGGTGCGGTGAAAACCAATTTCTGGGTGGGTGCTTTGGCGGCATTAACCTTGATTTATGGCGCGGCATACACCTTATGGATGTACAAACGGGTGATTTTCGGTGCGGTTGCCAATTCGGAAGTGGCAAAACTGCACGATGTGAATAAACGTGAATTTTTGATTTTGGCGATATTGGCATTAGCGGTGTTGGGTTTCGGTTTGTATCCCGAACCTTTTATCGCAGTGGTGCATCAAACCGCCAATGATTTGATTGTCCAAGCGGCGCAAAGCAAACTGTAAGGGACGTATGAATGAACTATTGGACTGATTTAAATATGGCGGCAGCCGCGCCGGAAATGGTGCTGACAACAGCATTATTCATCGTATTGCTGCTGGATTTGTGGCTGAAAGACAGCCAACGCTGGCTAACCTGTGGCTTGGCAATTTTAAGCGTGGTGGTAACGGCGGCGGTGCAAGGCGTATTGTGGGTGAGTGAATCGCAATTGGCGTTTCACGACATGTTTATTTTAGACGGCATGGCACAGTTGGCAAAAATAGGTTTATACCTTGCCGTGATTGCCGTATTTGTCTATAGCCAATCTTATGTGCAAGTGCGGAACATATATCAGGGAGAATTCTATACCCTGACCTTGTTTGCATTGCTGGGCATGTGCATCATGGTATCGGCGGCGCATTTCTTGATGCTGTATTTGGGTTTGGAAATTTTATCACTCTCGCTTTATGCCTTAATTGCCTTGCGCCGCGATGACGGCAAAGCGGCAGAAGCCGCGTTGAAATATTTTGTGCTGGGTGCGTTGGCTTCCGGCTTATTGCTGTACGGCATCTCTTTGGTGTACGGCGCAACCGGCTCTTTGCAATTGGGCGATGTGCTGACGGCAACAGTCAGCGCAGCAGTGAACACTTGGCTACTGACATTGGGCTTGGCATTTATTGTTGTGGCCATTGCGTTTAAATTTGGCGCAGTGCCGTTTCACATGTGGGTGCCTGATGTTTATCAAGGCGCACCGACAGCGGTTGCCGCTTTAGTGGGCACTGCACCGAAAATTGCCGCCACGGTATTTACTTTCCGCATTATGGTTACCGGCTTGGCTGCAAGTTCCGGCGAATGGGAGCAATTGTTTTTGATTTTGGCGGTTGCTTCGCTGGTGGTGGGTAATTTAGCGGCAATCATGCAAACCAACATCAAACGCATGTTGGCATATTCAACCATATCACACATGGGTTTTATTTTACTGGCATTTTTGGGCAAAGAAACCGGCCTTGAAGCCGCAATGTATTACGCCATTACATACGCGCTGATGTCTGCATTGGCGTTCGGCGTATTGATGTTGCTGTCTGATAAAGACCATGAATGCGAGAACATCAGCGATTTGGCGGGATTAAACCAAAAAAATGCGTGGTATGCCTTTTTAATGTTGTTGGCAATGTTCTCCATGGCAGGCATTCCGCCGTTAATGGGTTTTTACGCCAAATTCTTCGTGATTAAAGCACTGCTGGGACAAGGCTTTGTTTGGGTAGCAGTGTATGCCGTGGTCATGTCATTGATTGGTGCATTCTATTACCTGCGTGTCGTCAAAACCATGTATTTCGACCAAGCCGATACTGCCCCCGAAACCAATGGGCAAATGGGTAGCTTGGCAAAAGTATTGTTGTCGGTGAATGGATTATTGCTGTTGGCGTGGGGCATTTTGCCTGACAGCGTAATGAATTGGTGCGTTGAAGCATTGGTGCGTACTTATTGATTTCAGGCAGCCTGAAAAACACAGAAAAACCGTGCCCGTTACTGGGTGCGGTTTTTTTTGTATCACACTGTATCAACAGTGGCGAAAAATTTTATGTAACTAAGAACCTATGTTCAATAATATTTAAGAACCAATATTCAAAAAATTATTAATAAAATCATATGGTTTGTAATTAGTAGATAAACCAAGATAGTAGGTAATCCTTTATGTACCCGAGTGATTTGATAAATAGCCAATGGGCGATGATTGAATCGTTTTTTGACATCATATGATTTTATTAAGAATTTTTTTGAACATAGGTTCTAAAGTTAATCACATTTTCCAATCAGTTAAACAGCAAAGGAGGTGCTATAATTGAACGGTTTGAATTTACCGACGCGGTGTTGGCAAACACAGATTACCTCACCGATTATGACCCGCAGCCGCAATCAATGACGGTGTTTGATGAATTGAATCAGATGAATCGACTGATGCAAACGGCGGGAATTTTATAAACGTTTTAATAAGCATTTTATAAAAATGTGTTGTCAGCCCTTATTCAGGCAGCCGTTGGCAGAGCATGAGCCGATTGTTTAGACTGACTGCACACTTTGATTGCTGCATTGGATTTGCGGCAGAAGTAAGGCTTTTTTCAGGCAGCTCCGATTATCGGTGATTGCCTGAAATTTTATGAAAAATATTTGTATAAAAATATTATATTGATAATAAAGAATATTTTTTCAGGCTGCCTGAAAGATTTATCAATCATGATGCGCCGATACGGTGATAATTGAATGGCGGCAAGCCAAAGAGATCTGATAAATGGATGTAATTGCTTCTTTTGGTTTACACGGTTCAATAAAATGAAGATTGTGGTAGCACATTAAATAAATCCAAAAACATAACGATATTTATAAAAGTTAATTTGTTAGGAAAAAACATGCCAAAGCGCACAGACATCAACACCATTCTCATCATCGGTGCTGGCCCCATTGTGATTGGGCAAGCATGCGAATTCGATTATTCGGGTGCGCAAGCGTGTAAAGCCTTGCGCGAAGAAGGCTATAAGGTTGTTTTGGTGAATTCCAATCCCGCCACCATTATGACCGACCCGGAAATGGCTGATGTTACCTACATCGAGCCGATTTTGTGGCAAACGCTGGAAAAAATCATTGAAAAAGAACGCCCTGATGCGATTTTGCCCACCATGGGCGGGCAAACCGCGCTGAACTGTGCTTTGGATCTGGCGCGGCATGGGGTGTTGGCAAAATACGGCGTGGCATTGATTGGTGCAACGGAAGACGCCATTGATAAAGCCGAAGATCGCGGTCGGTTTAAAGAAGCCATGCGCAAAATCGGGCTGAATACGCCGCAGTCGTTTGTGTGCCGCAGTATGGATGATGCGCTGAAAGCACAAATACAAGTGGGATTTCCCACGTTAATTCGTCCTTCGTTCACCATGGGCGGCAGCGGCGGCGGTATTGCTTATAATAAAGATGAGTTTGTTGCCATTTGTGAACGCGGCTTTGATGCGTCGCCTACCCATGAGTTGCTGATTGAGCAATCGGTATTGGGCTGGAAAGAATACGAAATGGAAGTGGTGCGCGACAAAAATGACAATTGCATTATTGTCTGCTCCATTGAAAATTTCGATCCGATGGGGGTGCATACGGGCGATTCCATCACGGTTGCCCCCGCGCAAACCTTAACCGATAAAGAATATCAAATCATGCGCAATGCTTCTTTGGCGGTGTTGCGTGAAATCGGTGTGGATACGGGCGGCTCAAACGTGCAGTTTGCGGTGAACCCTGCCAACGGCGAAATGATTGTGATTGAAATGAATCCTCGGGTGAGCCGTTCTTCTGCCTTGGCATCAAAAGCCACCGGATTTCCGATTGCTAAAGTGGCGGCAAAATTGGCAGTGGGCTATACCTTAAATGAATTGCAAAACGACATCACCGGCGGCAGAACCCCCGCTTCGTTTGAGCCGTCGATTGATTATGTGGTTACCAAAATCCCGCGGTTTGCTTTTGAAAAATTCCCTGCCGCCGACGATCGCCTGACCACCCAAATGAAATCGGTGGGTGAGGTTATGGCAATTGGGCGAACGGTGCAAGAATCAATGCAAAAAGCCTTGCGTGGTTTGGAAGTGGGGCTGTGCGGATTTAATCCGCGCAGCAATGATAAAGCTCGGATTCAAGCAGAATTGGCAAACCCGGGTCCTGAGCGTGTGCTGTATGTTGCCGATGCGTTTCGCGCAGGGTTTTCTTCGGCGGAAATTCATGCCATTTGCGCCATAGATTCGTGGTTTTTGGCACAAATTGAAGACTTAGTCCAAGAAGAAGCGCGCATGGTTTCAGGCAGCCTGAATGATTTGGATTATGATCGTTTGCGTATTTTGAAACGCAAAGGTTTTGCCGATAAACGAATTGCGCAATTATTGAACATCAATGAACAAACGGTGCGTCAGCACCGCCATGCGCTGAACTTGCGTCCGGTGTATAAACGGGTGGATACCTGTGCCGCTGAATTCGCTTCCGATACTGCTTATTTGTATTCGACCTATGAAGAAGAATGTGAAGCCAAGCCGAGCAATCGCAAAAAAATCATGATTTTGGGCGGCGGCCCCAACCGCATTGGGCAAGGCATTGAGTTTGATTATTGTTGTGTTCATGCCGCGCTGGCATTACGTGAATCGGGCTTTGAAACCATTATGGTGAACTGCAATCCCGAAACCGTATCCACCGATTTTGATACTTCTGACCGCTTGTATTTTGAGCCGCTCACACTGGAAGATGTGCTGGAAATCGTGCATACCGAACAGCCTGACGGAATGATTGTGCATTACGGCGGACAAACGCCGCTGAAATTGGCAAATGCGCTGGTTGCCAACGGCGTGAACATTATCGGCACATCAGCCGATGCCATTGATGCCGCCGAAGACCGTGAACGGTTTCAGCAGGTTTTAAACGATTTGGGTTTGCGTCAGCCGCCCAATCGAATTGCCCGTGCTGAAGAAGAGGCTTTGGTGTTGGCAGAAGAAATTGGTTATCCCTTGGTGGTACGTCCGTCTTATGTATTGGGCGGCCGTGCCATGCAGGTGGTGCATACGCCTGCCGAGCTGCAAACCTATATGCGCGAAGCGGTGCAAGTATCCGATGACAGCCCCGTTTTGCTGGATTTCTTCCTGAATAATGCCATTGAAGTTGATGTGGATTGCGTTTCTGACGGCAAAAACATTGTGATTGGCGGCATCATGCAGCACATTGAACAAGCGGGGGTTCACAGCGGCGATTCTGCCTGTTCGCTGCCGCCGTATTCGTTGAACCCCGCCATTCAAGACGAAATTCGCCGTCAAACCCAAGACATGGCAAAAGCCTTGAATGTGGTGGGTTTAATGAATACCCAATTTGCGGTGCAAGACGGCGTGGTGTATGTGTTGGAAGTGAATCCGCGTGCATCGCGCACCGTGCCGTTTGTGTCTAAGGCAACCGGTGTGCCGCTGGCAAAAATCGGCGCACGGGCGATGGCGGGCATTTCTTTGGCAGAGCAAGGATTTTACGCCGAAGTGGTTCCGCATTTCTACGCGGTCAAAGAAGCGGTGTTTCCGTTTATCAAATTCCCTGGTGTCGATACTATTTTAGGACCGGAAATGCGTTCCACCGGCGAAGTAATGGGCGTGGGAAAAACGTTTTCCGAAGCCTATTTAAAAGCACAGTTGGGTGCGGGCGAACGCATGCCCAATGTCGGAAAAGTGTTTTTGGCGGTGCGCGATGAAGACAAACCGCAGGTATTAACCATAGCCCGCAATTTTCAATCATTGGGTTATGGTTTGTGTGCCACCCGAGGCACAGCCGCTTATTTGGCACAGCATGATATTCATGTGCAAGTGGTGAATAAAGTATTGGAAGGGCGTCCGCACATTGTTGATGCCATTAAAAACGGAGAAATTGCCTTGGTGGTGAATACGGTGCGCAGTGATGCGCAATCGGTGAAAGACAGCCATTCCATTCGCCGCAATGCTTTGGTGATGCGTGTGCCTTTATACACCACCATTGCCGGCGGTGAAGCCATGAGCGAAGGGGTGAAGAGCTTGAGTAACACCGATGTGTACCGTTTACAAGATTTGCATCGGCAGCTGGCTGAATAAGTTTGCGGTAAAACAGAAAGAAAAAAATCATGGCTTTGCGTTATGAAATCATACCGGTTACCCCGTTTTTGCAAAACAGCACCTTGTTGTGGGACGATGAAACCCAAGAAGCGGTATTAACCGATGTGGGCGGTGAAAGTGAACGTTTGCTGGCAGAAGTAAACAAACGCGGCTTAACCCTCACCGCGGTGTGGCTCACGCATGGGCATGTTGATCATGTCGGCGGTGTGGTTGCGCTGCGCGGGCAAATTGATGTCCCTGTGTTGGGACCGCACCGTGATGACGATTTTTGGATACAGCAATTGCCTGCCGCCGCTGCCGCATATCGTTTCCCGCCCAGCCCCGTGTTTACGCCGGCACAGTGGCTGCAAGACGGCGATGCGCTGTCGGTTGGACAATATGTGTTTCAAGTGCTGCATATTCCCGGGCATACACCCGGGCATGTGGTGTTTTATTGTGCGAAGATGCCGCTGTTGATTGCGGGAGATGTGCTGTTTCGTGAATCCATTGGGCGCACCGATTTTCCGCGCAGCAATCACGATGATTTAATCCGTTGTATCCGTGAAAAATTGTGGATGCTGCCGCCAAATACCCGCGTGATTCCCGGGCATGGCGCGATGACCACTATTGAGCACGAAATCGCCCGCAATCCGTTTGTGAGGGCATAACATGATTGATCGTGTGTTGCTGCTGCTGGCAGATGCTTTGGCGATTGTGTGTTTTGCCCGTGCTTTGCTGCAATGGGCAAAGTTGGATTACCGCCAGCCGCTGGCGCAATTTTGTGTTAATACCACCAATTGGTTAATCAAACCGCTGCGTAAAATTGCACCGCCGTTAGGTCAGTGGGACGCAGCGTGTCTGCTGGCGGTGTTGCTGGTGTATTACCTGATATTGGGATTGTTGTCTCTGCTTGGGCTGCCTGAAAGCCACATCAGCGCAAAAATCATGGCGGTTAATGTATTATTTACGCTTTTATACGCATCAAAAGCCGCCGCTTATGTGTTACTGTTTGGCTTAGTGCTGCGCATGGTGTTGAGTTTCAGTCAAGCTTACTCACCGCTGATGCCGGCGTTGCAGCGTATTTTTGAACCGCTCACGCGACCGTTTGCATTTTTGCGGTTTGGTCATCTTGATTTTTCTGCAACGGTATTGGTGTTGGTTTTGTGGCTGTGGCTGAGTATTTGGTTGCCGCAGCTGATGCAGAAACTCAATATTTGGCTGTTGAGCAGCTGATGAAAAACATTAATAATTCGGTGATGTTACAAAGTGTAAAGTGCTGGCGTATTGAAAAAATCGTGTTATGATGCGCGGTTTCTTTTAGCTCAAATTGTTGTTTGGGCAGTAAAAATAAGTAATTGGTGTAGTATTACGTGTGATTGAGGGATTTTAAGAATTATGGCGAAACTCACTGAAAACGATATTCTGAAGTGGAATGGTCCGGAAGAAGAATATATGAACGAAGATCAACAGGCTTTCTTTCGGGAGCTGTTGCTTCGGCTGCAAGACGAATTGATTCAAAACGCAAGCGATACTGCCGGTCATCTGCAAGAACAAGAATCCACACCTGACCCGGCAGACCGCGCCACTTTGGAAGAAGAACATGCACTGGAGTTGCGTACCCGTGATCGTGAGCGTAAATTATTAAGCAAAATTCAAGCATCGCTGCGTCAATTGGATCAGGGTGAGTACGGCTTTTGCCAAGACACAGGCGAACCGATTGGTTTAAAACGCCTGCTGGCAAGACCGACCGCCACTTTATCGGTGGAAGCGCAAGACAGAAGTGAACGCTTGAAAAAACAATTTGCGGATTAAGCGCGTTGTGTTTTTCAGGCTGCCTGAAAACAAAAAATCGCAGGGTTCATCAACTGAGTATTAAAGAAGGCAAGCAAGTGTTATGGCGTTAATCGTACAAAAATACGGCGGCACTTCAGTCGGTTCCGCCGAGCGCATCAAAAATGTGGCACGCCGCATCGCCAAAACCCGTGCCGAAGGGCATGATGTGGTGGTGGTGGTGTCTGCCATGAGCGGCGAAACCAATCGGCTGGTGGCACTGGCGCATGAAATGCAAACCATGCCCGATCCGCGTGAAATGGACGTGGTGTTGTCCACAGGGGAGCAAGTAACCATCGGCTTGCTTGCGATGGCGTTAAAAGAAATCGGTGTTGATGCCAAGAGTTACACCGGCTGGCAAGTGGCATTGAAAACCAGTTCGGCACACACCAAAGCGCGGATTGAACACATTGATGACGCTGCCATGCGTGCGGATTTAACGGCAGGGCGCGTGGTGATTGTGGCGGGTTTTCAAGGCGTGGACAGCAACGGCAACATCACCACATTGGGACGCGGCGGTTCGGACACCTCTGCCGTGGCATTGGCGGCGGCATTGAAAGCCGATGAGTGCCAAATTTACACCGATGTGGACGGCGTTTACACCACCGATCCGCGCGTGGTGCCGGAAGCGCGGCGGCTGGATACGATTTCATTTGAAGAAATGTTGGAATTGGCGAGTTTGGGCAGTAAAGTGCTGCAAATTCGTTCAGTAGAATTTGCGGGTAAATATCAGGTGCGTTTGCGGGTATTGAGTAGCTTGCAAGAAGGCGGTGAAGGCACTTTAATTACTTTTGAAGAGGACCAAAACATGGAACGGGCTGTGGTTTCCGGCATTGCTTTCGATAAAAATCAAGCGCGGGTGAATGTGCGCGGTGTGCCTGATAAACCGGGCATTGCGTACCAAATTTTGGGTTCGGTTGCTGATGCCAATATCGAAGTGGACATGATTATTCAAAATGTCGGTGCGGAAGGCACAACCGATTTTTCATTCACAGTGCCGCGCGGCGACTATCGCCAAACTTTGAATTTATTGCAAGAAGTACAAAAAAACATCGGCGCGGCAGAAGTTGATGGTGATGATACGGTGTGCAAAGTATCCATTGTCGGCTTGGGCATGCGTTCACACGCAGGGGTGGCGGCAACCATGTTCCGCACGTTGGCGGAAGAAAACATCAATATTCAAATGATTTCCACCTCTGAAATCAAAGTATCGGTGTTGATTGACGAAAAATACTTGGAACTCGCCACCCGTGTACTGCACAAAGCCTTTGGCTTGGAAAAAACATCGGCGTGATTGATTGTGCTTGAGATAACGTTTCAGGCAGCCTGTGAATCGTTCGGGCTGCCTTTTGATTATCTGTTTCATTTATTGGGTATTCTGTGTTCCAGGCTGCCTGAAACGTCCGGCGGTTGTTAACTGCAATTCCCAGTCTGATGCCAGTTTTTTCACCAATGACTCATCAGGGATTAAGGTTACGCTGCGTTTGACGGCAACCAAGCCATACACTGCACCCAGATGCGGCCACCAGCGATTGCCCGCCAACTCCCATTTTTGCTGAAAAGGCTGTTTTAAAAACGGTGGGGCGTAAGCCATAAATTGCCCTTCAGTTACGGTAAAGCCGGTTGCTGCCAATAATTGGCGGGCGGTTTGCGCGCGGTATAATTTTCCTGTTGGTGTGTTTGCAATGCGGAAACGCTTTTTCAGGCAGCCTGAAAATTCCAAAGCAGATTGATTAAAACGCCAGTAGCCCAAAGGGTTTAAACCGGTCAGCAATAAATGCCCGCCGGGCGGCAAGATGCGGTAAATCTCTTGTAATATTTCAGAGACATGGGTTTGATTATCCATGCCGTGCGGCAAACACACAACATCAATGCTGTGCGTTTGCCAAGGCAGGGCTGTTGCATGGGCGCAAACGTCGGGTTTGCCGTTGGGTAGGCTGTTTTGGTAAATGGCTTGTGTGCTGCGCGGCAGCCGGTCTGCCAAACGCCATTGACTCAAGCCGATTTGTAATACGGTGGTACAAGGTATGCCAGTCAGTTTTTGTGAAAAAAAAGCCGTTTCCTGTGTCTGTAAGTATTGCCAAAAGGGCGATGCTGATGCGGATTCTGATAACGGCGATGAATTTTTATTTGTGCTCATTTGGTGAATTTATGTTTTAAATCAATGTAAAATCAAGGCAGTTTTCTTGACCGGAAGCGTTGATTTTATTAGTATTGAACGAATTATTCTTGCATTTTCATTATGATAAAATTAAATCGATTATCCATATTATTGGGCGGACTTTGTTTATACCCCATTGTTTCATTTGCTCAAGATTACAGCAGCAACAGTGTCGGCTTGGCACTGATGAATTTAAATGCTGTTGTGGTGCAAGACAGCGGTGTGTATCGGGGGGACTTGTGGGGGCGTATGCGCCCTGCTTTTCGCTTAACTGAAGTTAATCCCGAACTCGTTCGCCGCTATGAACAATATTATACGGATAAAAGTGATTATTTTAATCGTACCGTAATGCGCAGTCAGCCCTATCTTTATTATATTGTGTTGGAAGTGGAAAAGCGAAAAATGCCGGCAGAAATCGCATTGCTGCCGTTTATTGAAAGTGCTTTTGTTACCAATGCCAAATCCCGTGTGGGGGCGAGCGGCTTGTGGCAGTTTATGCCGGCAACCGGCAGAAATTACGGTTTGGAACAAACCAATTTATACGACGGCAGGCATGATGTTTATGCCGCTACCCATGCTGCTCTGGATTATTTGCAATATCTTCATGGTATGTTCGGCGATTGGTCTTTGGCTTTGGCTGCATACAATTGGGGCGAAGGCAGTGTGAGCCGTGCAATTGCCCGTGCGCAATCGCAGGGATTGGATCCGAGTTACGAAAATCTGAGTATGCCCAATGAAACGCGCAATTATGTACCTAAATTATTGGCAGTGCGCAATCTTGTCAGCAATCCGGCGGCATTTGGCTTGAATTTAACTAAAATAGAAAACCGCCCTTATTTTAAGGCGGTGAATATTGATAAACCGTTGGATATTCAGGCAGCCGCACGGTTGGCGAATATTTCGGAAGCTGAATTTTTAAGTTTGAATCCCGGTTTTAAGCTGCCGGTATTTATGCCGAAGGACAATCGCCGCATGTTGCTGCCGGTTTCTGCGGCACACGTTTTTGAAAATAATTACCGCAAAGCAGACAAAAACGAGTTGCTGTCATGGAATGTTTACACAGCTGAAGTACCGACCAGCCTTGCTGATGTGGCGATGCAAACAGGAGCGGATTTGAGCGACATTAAGCGGGTTAATGGTTTCAAAGGCAATATGCTGGCAGCCGGACGCAGTATATTGCTCAGTAAAAATACGGCTGCCGATACAGCGGTATTTGAAAAAGTGGTGTCATCAATAAAAAAATCAGAGACCCAAATAGAATATACCCAAAATTCATTGCTGCCTGAAAAAACAGAAGCCGCTAATTTGGCAAATACTGCGGATAAGTTGAATACAGCCGCTTCGTCATTGATTGCCGTACAAACGGCATCGGCTGAATCTTCGGCAGTGGCTGATGCAGCGGGTTCATTATCGGTTGAAAAAGTCGTTCAGAACGCATTGGCTCAATCCAATGTGGAAGAGAAAAAACAGCCGGCAAAACGGCAGACTAATAAAAAAGAGCTTGCCGCAAAAACAATAACCCATAAAGTTTCCGCCGGAGATACGTTGTATTCGCTGGCTTTGCAATATAAAACGAGTGTGGCAGATTTGATCAGCGTTAATAAGCTTAAGAGCGATCAATTGAGCTTAAATCAGGTTTTAAAAGTATCGGGTAGTAGGAAAAAATAGCACAGGCAAGCTATCCTTAAAATTGCCAAATACAATATTTTGCGGAAACTTTGCTAAAAAATGAAACAAGGTCAAAATGTTGTGTTTGATACAAATCGGTAAATGGTTGAAAACAAAAAAAGACCGCCGATACCAAGGGAGAGGATATCGGCGGCAAAGCTGTTTGGGAATAAAAATATCGTTACAATATAATTTAAACGCGGTGATGCGTTTATTATAATGGCCGCGTATTAAAGCGTGGTTAATTCGTGTTATAGTCAGTTAATCTTAAATTTTCTGCATCATTCACTTTTTCAGGCAACCTTTTATCCATAGATACTCAATTATCATGACCATTCAAATGCCCTCTATTTATAATTTTTCTGCCGGTCCTGCCATTTTGCCTGAATCGGTGCTGCGTATTGCACAAACGGAAATGTTCGACTACAACGGTACCGGTTTTTCGGTGATGACCATGAGCCATCGCTCCGATGTATTCATGAGTATTTTGTATCACGCCGAACAGGATTTGCGCCAGCTTCTGAATATTCCCGATAATTACAAAGTTTTGTTTTTGCAAGGCGGAGCCAGTGCGCAATTCAATATGACTGTGATGAATCTCTGCAATGGCTTTGATCGGGTGGATTCAGTGGTTACCGGCAATTGGAGCCGCATTGCACACAGCCAAATGGGCAAATTATCTGATGCGAATATTCATTTGGCGGCGCACGGCGGCGATTTGTATGATTACACAGACTTGCCTTCTCCTGAAACTTGGGATGTCAGCCCAAATTCGGCATTTGTGCATTATGTCATCAACGAAACAGTTCATGGTTTGCAATACCGTGATATTCCCAAGCCCGACGGTATGCCGCCGGTGGTGTGTGATATGTCCAGTGAAATTTTGTCGCGCCCAATTAATGTGGCTGATTTCGGCTTGATTTATGCCGGTGCACAAAAAAATATCGGACCGTCCGGTACAACCATTATTATTATTCGCGAGGATTTGCTTGATCGCTGCTCTGATCGTGTGCCTGATGTGTGGAATTATAAGAGCCATGTTGAGCGTCAAGGCATGTACAACACCCCCGCCACTTATCCGATTTATATCTCCGGTTTGGTGTTTCGCTGGTTGCAATCACAGGGCGGCATTGCCCAAATGCAAACCATCAATGCGCTGAAAGCCAAAATTTTGTATGATGCTATTGACAACAGCGGCGGCTTTTATATCAATAAGGTAAAACCGCGCGCACGTTCGCAGATGAACGTGATTTTTCACACCGCCCGCCCCGAATTAGATGAATTGTTTGCGGAAGAGTCCACCACGCGTGGTTTACGTTTGCTACGCGGCTATAAGAGCATGGGTGGTATGCGCGCCAGTATTTACAATGCCATGCCTTTGCAAGGTGTGGAAGCATTGATTGAATTCATGCAGGAATTTCAAAAACGCTACGGCTGATTTGGTTTGGATAAAGCGGGTTTAAAGTAAACACAATGCTCGCCGATACAAATGAAACTTTGGCGGGTTTTGTGTTTTTCAGGCAGCCTGAAAAACGGTGTATCGTTGTCTTGAGTGGATTGATTTCAGGGGGAAATACATGGCGGCAACATTCAGTATTCATTGACAAGCCACTGCTTTTTCTCTAAAATTGGCGGTTTTCTATCTTTAATTTGGACTTTTCCATGAAAACCTTTTCAGCGAAACCGCACGAGGTGAAGCGTGATTGGTATGTGGTTGATGCCCAAGACAAAGTCTTGGGACGTTTGGCTGCCGAAATCGCACGTCGCCTACGCGGTAAACACAAACCGGAATACACGCCGCACGTGGATACCGGCGACTACATTATTGTGGTCAATGCCGATAAATTGCGTGTAACCGGTGCCAAAGAAACCGATAAAATCTACTACCGCCACTCAGGTTATGCCGGCGGCATTTACCAACGCACGTTCTCTGAAATGCAGCAGCAATTTCCCGGCCGTGCCTTGGAAAAAGCCGTTAAAGGCATGTTGCCGAAAGGTCCGCTGGGCTATGCCATGATCAAAAAATTAAAAGTGTATGCCGGCGGTGAACACGGTCATGCGGCGCAGCAACCCAAAGTATTGGACATTTAAGGACAGGCACATGAACGGTAAATATTATTACGGCACAGGCCGCCGCAAAAGCTCTGTTGCCCGCGTTTTTCTGCAAAAAGGCAGTGGTCAAATCATTGTAAACGGTCGTCCGCTTGATGAATTTTTCGGCCGCGAAACCGGACGCATGGTGGTCCGTCAGCCTTTGGCGCTGACTGATAATTTAGAAGCATTTGATATTAAAGTGAATGTTATCGGCGGCGGTGAAACCGGACAATCCGGTGCGATTCGTCATGGCATTACCCGCGCTTTGATTGACTACGATGCTGCTTTGAAACCCACATTATCTGCGGCTGGTTTGGTTACTCGTGATGCACGTGAAGTAGAGCGTAAAAAATTCGGCTTGCGCAAAGCCCGCCGTGCCAAACAGTTTTCCAAACGTTAATTTGGACGAATTTGTGTTTCGGCTGTTGGGTTTTTCAGACAGCTTGTTAATATCAGGGGTTGCTCCGTTTATCCGGAACAACCCCTGATATTTTTAGTATTTTTATTTGACATTGTTGTTATAATGCACACATTGTTCTTATGTGAACAGATATTGATTTTTTACTGTTTTAAGATTGAAAATAACTTAAATTTTCGGTATTGTGAATAGTTGTGATACTGTGATAAAAAATCCGATATTTCAATGTGCTGTCGGTTAAATATTACTATAAAATTAACCATTCTGAATTTTGAAGAAAAGGAAAGAAAATGCATTACTTGCGTTTGGGCTTGGCATTGTGTTCAGTGTCTGTATCTTTCTGTTTTGCCGCACCGGTGCCGACTGCACAAAACTTGACGGCAGAGCAGCAGCAGAAAATTGAAGACAGTCTTAGCCAAGGTGATGAAGCGGCGGCGCATCAAGAGTTGGTTCGGCTGGCAGAAGAAGGTAACGCGCAGGCGCAAAGTTTTTTGGGTGCGTGGTATTTTACCCAAGGTCAACAAGATACGCGTTCGTATCGTGAGGCATTTAAATGGTTTTCACGTGCCGCAAAACAAGGCTATGGAGAAGCGCAATACCGATTAGGTGAAATGTATTTCTACGATTACGGTATTGGTAAACAAAGTGATCGCCAAGCTGCTAAATGGTGGCTGGCTTCAGCGGAAGGCTGTGATGTTACCCCCAGTTTGGACTGTGTGAAAGCACGCAATAATCTGGGTATGTTGTATGCACATGGGATAGGTGTCAAAAAAAATCAGGATGATGCTAAGTTCTGGCTGACTAAAGTGGCAGAGCAACATCACGATCCGCTGTTGCGGGCAATTGCACTGGAAAACTTATTGCGTATTATGTAAGACGCATCTGTTTTTTCAGTTTAACTAACTTTAATTTAACTGAATCAACCTTAAGTTGATAATTCCCAGTTTAAGACAGGAGAAACACAAATGGCGGTTATTAAAATCATTCCCAAAACCAACCCGGCTGCGGTACAAGAAATTAAAGGCAACAGCGCGGCATTGAGCGAAGAAGCCATTGTACAGTTGGGTGTTGGTGCCAATACGGTTGTAGAAGTGAAGCAAGAAGAAGATAAGTTGGTTGTGGTGTTGAGTAACGGCGAAGTGATTACTGTCAGTCATTTCTTTGATCCGGCTTGCGTTGCCCCCAATGCAGAAAAACAAGCCAATACGCAAGTTGCCGCCGATGTGCATGATACTTCAGGCAACCAATTGCTGATTGAAGACGGGCAAGAGAATTTAATTTGGGCAAAAACACATTTTGACAATGGCTGCCTTGCACCGGTGGAATACTATGCTATTGAAAGCACTGAGCCTTTATTGAATCCGAATGTTGACAATGCTTCTTCCTCCTTTCTTGCGGGTACAACATGGCTGATTCCGCTTTTGGCTTACGGCAGCGTGGCAGCCATTGCCGCAGTTGGTATCAATGCCGATGATGACAATACCACAGCTTCTGCGCCGTCCATTCCCGCCCAAAACCAACCGGCACAGTCGTTGATCGGTACTGCTCCTGATGAAGAGCAAACAAGCAATGATGCTTCCGCGCATGATATGGCAGGCGGTGCAAAAACCCTTGAATTCAGCTTGCTTGATGCCAATCAAACCGCACAAGAAGCTGTGAATTTTCATGTCGGTGCAGTGGGCGCGGACAAAGAGGCAGATACTATTGATTTGAGTCAGCTGCTGGAAAGCAATACCACTGTTGATGATTTGCTTGGTCTGGTGAGTGTGAGCCACAGCGGTAATGATACGGTTGTCAGCGTGGATACAAACGGTAATGGTCAGTACGATACCCAAGTGGTTACTTTGCGCGATGTCAGTACCGATTTGGATACTTTGTTGGCAAATCATCAGCTGATCGTGTGATTTAACTAAAATTCAGCTGAAAGCATCCAAGAAGTTGGATATTATCCGGCTTCTTGGGTGTTTTTGTGTGTTGAGTACTATTGATGTAATGATTAAGATTATTGCGTGCTGATGCAGCGATAGCTGAGTAAGTAAAAAAATCATCATTTCGGCATGAGTTTTAATATTTAAGATAATGTTTTTAAATGGTTCATGAATACCATCACTTTGGTACAGTGAAAAATAACGTTATTCAGCCATATAAAATGCCGACCGCAATGGTCGGCATTTCACTTAAACACGCTATGATTGAAAGAGAAACGATTATTTGTTTTTCAAACGGTCTTCCCAAAACGTGGCGTTTTTAATGCCCAGTTTTTTCGGGTCGAAAGTGAATTGAGACACACCGGCTTTTTGTTGTGCTTCATAGTCTCTTAAGGCTTTGATGGTGGGTTTGCCGATAAAGAAGACAATCAGAATACCCACAATATTCAGCCAAGCCATCAAGCCAACCCCAATATCACCGATTGCCCAGATATAGCCTGCGCTGTTGATTGAACCATAAGCCACAGCAATCATGATGATGACTTTAATCCAAAACAAAGCACTTTCACTGCGCAAGGTACGGGTAAGGTATGCCACATTGGTTTCGGCGATGTAGTAATACGCCAAAATAGTCGTGAATGCGAAAAAGAACACCGCAATTGCCACAAACACATTACCAAACGAACCGAATACGCTGGAAACCGCCATTTGTGTGAATGCAGGACCATTGATAACGGTATCGGCAGCCACATTTTGAACCAAGAATTGTCCGGCTTCCAAAGTGCCTTGAATATTGTATTGGCCGGTAATCAAAATCATAAACGCCGTGGCAGAACACACAAACAAAGTGTCCACATACACGGAGAATGCTTGAACCAATCCTTGTTGTGCCGGATGCGCCACTTCCGCGGCAGCGGCAGCATGAGGACCTGTGCCTTGACCGGCTTCATTGGAATAAACACCGCGTTTTACCCCCCAGCCAATCGCCGCGCCGAAGCCGGCCTGTGCCGTAAACGCATCGCCGAAAATCATGCCCACCAGAGTGGGTACTTGCTCAATGTTAATGAATACGATCAGCAAAGCCATGATGATGTAGCCCAATGCCATAAACGGTACGGCAACTTCGGCTACTTTGGCAATACGCTTAATGCCGCCGAAAATAATCAAGCCCAAAATCACCAGAATCACGCCAGTACCGACCAAACGGTTTGTACCGATGCTGCCGAATGACGTATTAACCAAATCACCCTCGCCAAACACCATGGCAACCGCATTGACCACGCCATTGGCTTGAACACCCGGTAAAAATAAGCCGCAAGCCACAATCGCAGCCAATGCAAACACCACGCCGTAGGCTTTAGAACCCAGAAATTTCTCCAAGTAATAGGCGGGGCCACCACGGTATTGTCCGCGATCGCTTTCTTTATAAATTTGCGCTAAGGTTGATTCCACATAAGCGGTGCTTGCGCCTAAAAAAGCGACCATCCACATCCAGAAAACCGCACCCGGACCGCCAAAACCGATGGCAGCGGCGACACCGGCAATATTGCCCATGCCCACGCGGCCAGACAATGCGACTGACAATGCCTGAAATGAACTGATGCCTTCCTCAGAGGATTGGCGGTGAAACAGCAAACGCAGCATTTCCTTAAAATGGCGCACTTGGACAAAGCGTGTGAGTATTGAGAAAAACAACCCTGCGCCCAGACACAAATACACCAACACAGGACTCCAGATCCAAGCATTTAAGATGTTAACTAAGTTTTCCATGTGATGCCTTTCAATGAAAAATAAAAGTTAAAAAGAAGGAGGAAAAGTGCAATTTATTAATAAATATTAAGATGTAAGTTATTTTATTAAAATTTGTATTTTAAATGTACTTTGCCATAAACTGGCGTAAAAATCTAGCCTTAATTTTAAGAAAAGCAAATAATTAACATTGCACCTGCAAGAAAATGTCCGAATTGTATGTGTCATCGCCAACAAACATAAGGTTGCATCGATTTTTATCTTTTGGTAAGAACAAACAAATTGCCGAATATTCCATTGAGCTGCTGTATTGGGGTATTTATTGGGCGGTGCTTGTGGTAATCAAGTATCGGTTTTCACCTAAAAATCCATGCAAATGACCAAGAACGGTTGAAATATTTTACACAGCTTCTTATTTTTCAGGCAGCCTGAAAAAATAATGGCGATTCAGTAACAAAAAGAATGATTTATTTTTATATTGTTGATTTTAAAAGAATAATAAATTACCTGTTTTTTAGGCAATCAACTTAAAACGCTTTATTTATTAGGGTTTGCGTTTGCTTCAAACAGTTTACCCACAAACTTATCCACAGGAAATGTGTATTATTCATAAAAATGTCATAAAAACAATGGAGCAGTAATTTTTATGGCTGCTCTGAAGAACTGCCGCCGCTGAAGTACCCAATACCACACAAATGTGCCTGCGAGCACTCATGAGATAATTTTTGGTTACAATTTAGCAGAGTCATTGTGTCAGCGCATCAATTTCTTGTTATGATCAGATCGGTTGCCGCCATGTTATGCCGTTGAGCGGCAGCAGTGAATCGCGAATAATGCTGGTATGTAATGGGTAAGCAGGTAAAGCTGAATAGGCGCGGGCGATGGCGGCCGTTTTGCGAAATCCCAAGCCTCTGATTTCGTATTTTATCGCCCGCAAGCGTACTGCCCAAGCAGACTTGCCGATACACGGCTTATTTTTCAGGCGGCCCCTTTAGGCGCAAGTACATGATTCAGGCTGCCTGAACAGCTTACTTGAGCTCAACAAGACGATAAAATACTTCACCCTCTTGGATATAACCAAAATCCATGCGGGCCATTTCAGAAAGGGCATCATTGCCGTCTTTTAAGTCGGCAATATTGGCAGCCAAAGCCTGATTGCGGGCTTCCAATTTCAAATTAACAGCCTCTTGTTTTGCAATTTCCTTTTTACGCATTTCCAGTAGGTTGTATCCGTTTTCAGAAAACCATAAATTGTATTGCAAACTCAGCAATAAAATGCTCAACACCCAAGTTACCCATTTCATGTGATTAAATCCATATTTATGAAACTGTTTTTGGCGGCGCAAAATGATGTTTGAAGTATTGCCGAGTGAACGGCAGAAAAAATAAGTATTGCTGCCGACTTGATTCGCAGCCGCATTTGCTCCTTGTTGCGGATAAAACTCATGGGTATGGTACGCGAACCTGCAATAAGGGTGAACATCATCAAGCCATTATTCACTTTTTTGTGCTGCCGCAGCCGCTGCTGCCGGTTTTTCAGGCTCGGCGTAGCTGTGCG
This sequence comes from Stenoxybacter acetivorans DSM 19021, assembly GCF_000745895.1. Classification (GTDB taxonomy): domain Bacteria; phylum Pseudomonadota; class Gammaproteobacteria; order Burkholderiales; family Neisseriaceae; genus Stenoxybacter; species Stenoxybacter acetivorans. Next base: position 66,653 of record NZ_KN050772.1, read on the forward strand.
CGAGTTGCCTGCGGCGGGCGGTTAATAAAATATCTGCACATTTTTCCGCATATTGCTGCGATACTTCATGCACGGCTTTGTAGTTGTCGGCTTCCCATTCTGCCAGCGGTTTAACGGCATTGCTTTGCTGGCAATTAAATACAAAACGACCATTTAAATCTTCGTTGTTCTTTTCAAAAGAGATTTCACTGACCAATTGATATTCATTTTTACTGTCTTGGGTGAATTTATCATAAACAAGATAGAGCTGCTTGCCGGCAATTAAAAACGGAAAATATTCTTTATCGGCTTTACCGCCATATTGCTCAAACAAATAATTTTTAATGGGCGTATAAATGGTGTTTAAAGATTGATTATCGACGCCGTCAAGTGCATCACCATATAAATCATATTTAGTATTGCTTTGGTGGCTATAGCCGGAGGGTGCCAAAATGCTCAATACAAAGGCGGCGGCTTTCAGTGCGTTGCCTTGAACGGCGTGAGAACGATGGGTGATGCGGACATATCGGGCATCGTCTTTCGGCTTTTCTTGACTGCCTTGTTTCAATCCCGCCACCACGCGCAGCTGTCCTTTATCGCCCCATGTTTTTGTTTCATCTTGCACAATGTCGTAGTTATTTTGAATTTGGTACGCTTGGTATTTTAGTTGCTGCTCACGTGTCGGCGGCGGTGATTTTGTTGCGGTGCTGGCGCAGGCGGTTAAAATCAATAATATAGAGGATAAAAGCAGATATTTTTTCATGGTGCTGTCTTTATTTATGATTGATTCAGATAATGTTATTAAGCGGAGCGGCAATGGCATACCGCCCCGAAAACAAAGAATAAATCAGCGGCTAATCACCCAATCTGATAAAACGCTTGTTTACCCGGATAGTATGCCGCTTCACCCAATTCTTCCTCAATGCGCAGCAGTTGATTGTATTTTGCCATGCGGTCAGAGCGGGAAAGCGAACCGGTTTTGATTTGCATACAGTTGGTGGCGACTGCCAAGTCCGCAATGGTGCTGTCTTCGGTTTCGCCGGAGCGGTGGCTCATCACGCTGGTATAGCGGTTGCGCTTCGCCAAATCCACCGCTTTTAAGGTTTCACTTAACGTACCGATTTGGTTTACTTTCACCAACAGCGCATTTGCCAAACCTTGTTCGATGCCTTTTGCCAAAATGGTGGGATTGGTAACAAATAAATCATCACCCACCAATTGCACTTTGCCGCCCAAACGGTCAGTTAATAACTTCCAGCCGTCCCAATCGTGTTCGCTCATGCCGTCTTCAATGGAAATAATCGGATACTCATCGGCAAGTTTTGCCAAATAATCGGCAAATTCGGCACTGCTTAACGCCAAACCTTCCGCACTTAAATGATATTTACCATCGCGGTAAAACTCGCTGGATGCACAATCCAATGCCAACACCACATCATCACCCGCCGTGTAGCCGGCAGCATCAATCGCTTCTAAAATCAGTTTAATGGCTTCTTCATGGCTGTTTAAATTCGGTGCGAAACCGCCTTCATCGCCCACGGTGGTTGAATAGCCTTTGGCATCGCACAATTTTTTCAAGTGGTGAAATATTTCAGCACCGCAGCGCAAGGCTTCGCGAAATGATTTTGCGCCCACAGGCATAATCATAAATTCTTGAATGTCTAAGCTGTTGTTGGCGTGTGCACCGCCGTTGATGACGTTCATCATCGGTACAGGCATCGCCATCGGACCGGCACCGCCGATATAGCGGTACAAAGGTAATCCCGCATCTTCCGCCGCCGCACGTGCCGCCGCCATAGAAACCGCCAGCATGGCATTTGCACCCAAACGGCCTTTGTTTTCCGTGCCGTCTAAATCAATCATGGTTTGGTCAATATAGCTTTGTTCACTGGCATCAATACCAATTAAGGCTTGAGCAATCTCATTATTGATGTGTTCCACCGCTTGCAAAACACCTTTGCCCAAATAACGGGAAGAATCACCGTCGCGCAATTCCAAGGCTTCTTTCTCGCCGGTGGACGCGCCGGAGGGCACAGCCGCCCGCCCCATGACGCCGGATTCCAGCAACACGTCGCATTCAACGGTGGGATTACCGCGCGAATCCAAAATTTCACGCGCAAAAATATCAATAATGGCACTCATGCCCAACTCCTTCAATTCAATCAATGGATATGGTCTGCCGTTTGTTTCAGGCAGCCTGAAAAACAGAATGCCGAATTATAATGCTTTCGGCTGCCTGAAACGAAAAGTTTCTTACTTTCTCATTCTTTACCTTGCCGCCTTTAAACTTGATCATAAAGGGAAAGGTGTCGTGCGGCGTGTGGTTTGGGCGCGGTGAAGACTGTTCCCAAACGCCGAATGACGCCTGCTTAAAGGCTGAAGGCTCATGTTTTGGTGCGGCAAAAAACGATGAGCAATTTGTGTATTTCAGCCGATAATGCAGCGATGTATTTTCAGTTACAATGTGCTGATTATTTATCAATTGTTGTCTGCTTGAATGCAGGGTGCAGCACACGGATAGCATACTTCCACTTGCGGGCGCACCAAGAAAGGGCGGCTTTTTTCGCTCATGTGTCATGCCGCTTTAACCTTAAGGAATGGGACATGGAAGATAGGGTACAAGCGCTTGATTTTGCTTTAATCAATGAGTATTTTGTAGAAATGGAACGACAAGGACCCGGTAGCTCTGAATCCACTATTAAAGCATTAAGTTTTATCGGTAATCTTTCAAATGAATCAAAAATTGCCGATTTGGGTTGCGGTACAGGCTGTCAAACAATGGTTTTGGCAAAAAATATTAAAGGAACAATAACCGCCCTTGATCTTTTTCCCGGCTCAATTGAAAAACTCAATGCAACGGCCAGCAAAATGGGTTTGCAAGATAGGGTAAAAGGCATTGTCGGGTCAATGGATAATTTACCGTTTCAGAGTGATGAATTTGATCTGATATGGTCTGAAGGGGCTATTGCCAATATCGGTTTTGAAAAAGGATTGAATCACTGGAAGGGCTTCCTGAAAAAAGGCGGATTTTTTGCCGTAACATATGAATTATGGTTTACCGATGAACGCCCCGCTGAAATTGAGAAGTGGTGGTTGGGCGCAGTTCCTGAAATGAACACAATAGGGCATAATATTTCCATTATGCAAAAAGCAGGTTATATTCCCGTTGCCTCATTTACGCTGCCTGAAAATTGTTGGATAGACAATTATTTTATTCCGCAAAAAGCAAGGCAGGAAGAATTCTTAAAAAAATATGCAGAAAATAAAACCGTTGAAGATATGATTGCATTTATGAGGCGTGAGGCAGATTTGTATTCAAAATATAAACAGTATTATGGATATGTATTTTATATTGGACAAAAAATATAATATAAAATGATATATGCTGCTGCTTCGTATAATATATGTTATATAGAATACAGGCTGAATTGGTTTGAATATATGTAAATAATGATTATAAATAGGTTTTATTTTTTATGAAATAACATAAGGTTATTTATGGAAGACATAATGGAAAATAAAAAGCCTGTTTTATATATTTTCTCAGGATTGCCCGGTAGCGGTAAATCCACATTGGCAAAAAACATCTCAAATGTATTAAAAGCGGTTTACTTAAGAATTGATACGATTGAACAAGGTCTTGTGGATTTGTGTAATTTTAAGGTGCAGGGAGAAGGCTATCGGCTGGCACATAGAATCATTGAGGATAATTTAAAAATAGGAAATAGTGTTGTTTCAGATCAATGTAACCCGTGGGATTTAACCCGCCATGAATTTAATAATATTGCAATAGACAATAATTGCAAATATATAAATATTGAAATTATATGTTCAAATAAAATTGAATATAAAAATAGAATTGAAAAAAGAAAATTAAATACATGGGAAGATGTAATAAAAAGAGAAAATGATCCAAATTATTATTTATATTATAAGCCTTGGGAAGAAGAGCATATAATAATAGATACGGCAAATAAAACAATAGAGAAATGTACAAAAGAGCTGTTGGAAAAAATAAATAATGAATTAAATAAAATATAGCAAAATATAAGTTTCCGCATAATATAGCCAACCTCGTTGGCATGGTTTGGAGATTCAATTTTTTTGAATTACTTGTTATGGTTGCAATATCTATTTTCGGAATCCAAAGCCCTGTTGTTCTTGCAACGATTGTCGGTGTATTGATTGAAATTTCGATAATGCACATTCCGGTAAAAGTAGCCAATAATACAAAAAAATGGTTTAAAATAATTAAAGTAACAGCACACAGCGGGATTGCGGGATTGTATGTGCTTTGGGTGCAGCAGCATTTTTGAGCTTACGCCCTTTGTGCGGTTTTTCTTTGCCGTACTTTTGCACTTACCGAAAACCCACGGTTTTCTTTATCGCAGCCGCAAAAACGTTAAGTAGAATGTCATTGTGAGGCAGAATGATGCAGCAGAAAAAATGGATATTGGGTAATTGGAAGATGAATGGGCGGCTGGCGCAAAACGCTGATGTGTTGAGCGGATTACTGAAGCAGCCAATCGCTTCGGAAAATGTGTTTGTCGGCATTGCCGTGCCGTCGGTTTACATCGGCGCGGCGGCAGCGCAAGTTTCAGGCAGCCGATGTGTTATCGGCGCGCAAGACGTCAGCCGATTTGCCGCAGACGGTGCATACACAGGAGAAATCAATGCCGCCATGCTTCAAGATGCGGGTGTGCAGTTTGTGTTAATCGGTCATTCCGAACGGCGGCAGTATTTTGGCGAAAACAATGCAATATTAACCGAAAAATGGCAAAACAGCTTAAATGCCGATTTAGTGCCGGTGTTGTGTGTGGGTGAAACTTTGGTCGAGCGTGAGGCAGGGCTGGCTGAAAGCGTGGTGGCAGAACAATTGTCAATACTGGACGGCAGGGAATTGAGCCATGTCGTTGCGGCGTATGAACCGGTGTGGGCGATTGGTACAGGCAAAGTGGCAAACCATGAACAAATCGGTGCGATGCACGCGTTCATTCATGAACGAATCTTGTCTTTGTGCGGAAACAATGTTAAAATCCGCACCCTTTACGGTGGCAGTGTTAATGAAAGCAATGCCGCCGATATTTTGACTGTGCCGCATGTGGACGGGGCATTGGTTGGCGGTGCATCTTTAAAAGCAGACAGCTTCGCCGCCATTATCCAAGCCGCCGCGAAAATTGAAGCCCAAAACTAAAGCAGACTATGGAAGCCTTTAAAACCCTTATTTGGATTATGAATATTTTTTCCGCGCTGGCGGTTGTGGTGTTGGTATTGCTGCAACAAGGCAAAGGCGCGGACGCAGGCGCGGCATTTGGTTCGGGCAGTGCGCAAGGGGTTTTCGGCGCGGCGGGTAATGCCAATTTCTTGAGCCGCAGCACCGCGCTTGCCGCTACTGTATTTTTTGCCACTTGTTTGGGTTTGGGTTTTATTGCCACAAACGCAGGTAAGAGCAATCTGGATTTCAGCACTGTGCAACAAACCGCACCGGCGCAAACTCAGCCGGCAGAAGCCTCCAAGCCGATTATTCCGGAATAAATACCTCACAGAATTTTCTTGCCGACATGGTGAAATTGGTAGACACGCTATCTTGAGGGGGTAGTGACCGCAGGTCGTGCGAGTTCAAGTCTCGCTGTCGGCACCAAATACATAAAAAAGACATGCTTCGGCATGTTTTTTTATGCCTAAAACAGTCTAATATTTTAAATCAATTATTTGATTATCAATAACTAATCTAAAATTCCTTGCCCTTTTTTCTTCGCTTCATTTGTTTTAAAGTCATCTAATCAAAACGCATTACTTATTTCATGGGGGGTATATTTGAGGCTGCCTGTAAAATTGCCCAAAAAATATGCCCCCAACTGAAACCAGTTGAGGGCGCAATATTTCTCCTCTAATCCGCTCACCAATCTCCATACCGCGGTTGTTTTGCCAATGTTGCCAAACTGATTTGTTGTAATACCGCCGTAAACGGTGTTTCCCGCAAAAAGGATCGAATATAAGGGTATTCATTCAAGGACAGAATATCAGCGTGGCGCAGCTGCAGGTAATCCAGTGCCACCTGCAAATACAACACCGCTAAATCCGCTGTTTGATAACGGGCAGGCTGTTCGGCTAAGTCTTGCTCCAATTGTTTCACCGCTTGCTGCAAGGTTTGCTTGCCTTTACGCGCCCATGCTGATTCTGCCATGTCAAAGCGCGGCAATACGGCGGTGCGAAAAGCGATTTCCATCAGGGTTTTGGCAAAGCCCAAAACGGCAACGTTTTCAGGTAGCCTGAAATCGGTGTCGCACAATGATTCGCCCTTGCCGCTTTCAATCAAGTAGCGGCAAATACACAGGCTTTCACTGATGCTGCTGCCATTATCAATCGTCAATACAGGAATGGTGACAAACGGGGTAACCTCAATCAGTTCGGGAGATTCTTGCCATGGATCAGTCCACACCAATTCCAGTTGGTGGTTACTCAGTATCGCAGCGGCAAGGACTGCTCGGGAAAAGGGGGAAGTGGCGTTTAAATACAGCTTCATGATTTGCTCCTTTGTGGTTGTTTTATTGTATCGGGGGGAGACGCACAATTGTGCGTCTCTTGTATGATTGGATTACCTATTAAATTGCTTCCCAAACAGGTGTGGATATTCTGATAAACCTTTTAACCAAGCATTTCATTTAATTAATACAGTATCTGCCGAAGCATTTCAGGCAGCCTGTTCAGTCAATGCCCTCGGTGGTTTGGTGAACCAAATACAACCCACCGATAATGCCAACACCACACTGCCGACCACAAACAACGGGAAATAAGACGGTATGATTGGGGCGTAATACGCCATGATGTAGCTGGCAACGCCCTGCGACAGGGCAAATGCGCTGGTCATCAAGCCCCATGCACGGCTGTGCAGGCTCACGCCGACACATTCGAGGGTGTAAATTGAAATCAGGGTAACAGTGCCGGGGGTGAATATTCCCACCAACAGCGAGGACAGCAATAAAGACGGTGCGGTGGTGCTGAGCAGGGGCAAGGCAACACCGAAGCATTTTAAGGCAAACGCCACCAACAGGGATTTACGCACGCCGATGCTATCACCCAGTTGTCCGGTGATGATGGGGCCTATCGCTGCGCCCACGCCGAACACTGCCCAGTAAAACCCGCCCACACTCATGCTTTTGTCCAATTCGCGCACCACAAAATCCACCCAAAACATGGTGTGCGGTAAATAGCCGATGGCGTTGAACACATAGGCGGCAAGGGTTAGCACCAACACTTTTTTCTGTGCGCTTGACAAATCAGTATAGGTTTTACTGCCCGTGTCCTGTGCTGTTGTCAGCGGCTCCGACCATACCGTCCATGTCAGCGCGGTTGCCAACAAAGTAATCATACCCATGCCCACCCACGCGGTTTCGACGGTGTGCAGCAGCAACAAGGGAATCAGTGTTCCTGACAACATTGCCCCCAGCCCGATACCGGAAAACACCACGCCGCTCACCCTTGCCTTGATTTTGGCTTGATGCAGACGCACGATAAACGGCGGTGCCAACACCATCAACATCGCCCCGCTGATGCCTGCTACCAGCCGCCAGCTGTAAAACCACGCCAGCGGCATACCGTGTATCGAGCACGCCAAATAACTGATGCCACTTGCCAACATCGCTATCCGAATCGCGTTGCCCACCGCCAGATAGCGAGTGAGCCAGTTGGATGCAGGTGCGCCGAAAATATAACCAATCAGGGTTGCCGATCCCAGCAAAGACGCATCGCTTTTGCTGAACCAACCTGCCTGAATCAAGGCGGGCATTAAGGCAATGTAGGCAAAGCGGCCAATACCGTTGCCGATTAGGGTTGCTGCAAAACCGGCAAGGCTGAAACGATTGAAAAAAGTGGTTTGGGTCATATTGCGTTCTCCTCCGGCTCAGTGTGTTTTTTTAAAACCTCTATCAAGCTGCTTACTGCTTTTTCGGCATCAATAATGGCAGTTGAATTGACACCCGGCCGCGGCATAATGAACGTATAAAACTTACTGCCTTCTGTTGGTAATCCGATTGCCCATAAATTTGCATGAACTGCTCCTGAATGATTTAACACTTGCATATTCTCGGAAACCGCAATACCACCGGAAAAATATTCTCCATTACGGCATAAATAAGCATATCCTTTGGACAGAATATTACGCCATAAAGGTGTTGCCGTTTCTTCAGTCAATACTGTATTTATTTTTGCTTGTATCAGGACATCGCACCTAACCTGATATTCTGCCCACAAATTTGATTGAATGATGACGGAGTGCATATTTTTGTTTAATTGACATTGCGCATTTGGGCCAAAATCGATTTTCAGAACACCGCTGTTTATTAAAGCCAGCATTTCTTCAATTCGTTTTTTTGGAGGGCCTACTGCAATTCTATTCATAATGGGTACAAAAATTGTATTTAACCATCGATGCGAATTTTCTGTTAATCCTGAAAAGTCAACAGCCTGGCGAATGATATCACGTAAATCACGCAATACATCACTTGCCGCTTTAATGGGACTATCTGCATTACCTTTTCCTGCTTCTGCCAAATCTTCCATACAATAGCAATGCAGCCAGTCTGAAAAATTTTCTTGACTTATCAAAACTTCCGGCGGAATGGGGTTACATAATTTATGCCAAGAAAATTGATCTTTTTTAGGAATATTTTTATTAATCAATGATATTTTTTCTTCTTTATCTGCATGACAGTAATGATTACAAAATATGGAAGCTGCAATAAACCCTTCTTTAGCGCGAACATATGCTTCATAATAAACATATTCCATTTCATGGATTAACAATGGTAATATTTGTTTTTCAAAGTCAATTTTACCTTGCCGCCGTAGTTTTTTAACCGTTTCAAGCGTTAAAAATTTAGCTTGGTATTGCCCTGATGCTCCTTTTTGATTACGCGCTCTTGCAGATAAAGGTAAGCCTGATCGAGAAAATGCAATTATTATCGGCTCTTGTCCGGATGGAATATAAACTAATTTATTATCAATATCGGAACGAAAAAATTTTCCTCCTCTGCCCTCTGTTAAAGCAGATAATACATCAAAAGTTGTTAAACCCATTCCTTGAATGGCAACACGCATTTTATTATTAATATGAGACAATTTTTCGGAAATAGGATATGGATTATCAATAATAAGTAAATTATTTTGATTACCAATTGTATTTTGTGCGTGTCCTGTGGCTAAAAACAGATAATCAACATGGTATCTCTGGTTATCTTTGTCTTCCAGCGACCAGTAATCATCAATTTTTTCTATATCATTGATTTCTATTCTGATGTATTGAATAGAAAGATTATGATGAGAAAAATTAATCAGATACTTAAATACTCACCCAAAAGCTGCCTTGAATAATAAGCATCTGAATCAACAGGACTTAAATCAGGTATAGATAATGATTTATCACATAGCCATTGATAAAATGTTGGCCCTTCTATCATGTTTTCTATATTTTTAACGGATCGGTCAGCAAACATAGTAATTTGCCCCGCAATGGTATTAGCTAACAAATAATCAGGTTGCTTAATATTATGGCAGCCTGAACCGGGTAAACAAGGTTCAAAGATTAATAAATTAACTTTGGTATTCAATTCGCTGTTCACGGCTGAAATAATTCTTTCCAATAAATTTAACCCCCTGGGTCCCATGCCTACGATACCAATGGTTGTAATATCCATTCAATTTCTCCTCATTTGTTAACTGCTTTTTTTAAGAACAACAAACAAAATCATGTTATCAATTGATTCATAGACTTAACAAATTCTGTAAATTTAAATATGAATTCATTTTAATTTTATATTTTGTGTATTTATAAATCAATTGTGGAAGAATAAAAAACAGCAAACTATTGGTTTTATTTGAAAAATTCTATTAAGTTCCGTCATTAAGTAAAATATAATAATATTATTAAATTGTATTATCAAAGTAATATTATTTAATGTTATTAAACTCTGTGTAATTACACTGCTTTAAAACTTATAAAAAGATAAAAAACGTCTTGATATAGCTATACTATTATTATTTTCAAAATAAGCAAACACAGCCTATTCAGCAGATTTCAGACAATTAGCCGTAATTTTTCCGGCAAGTCGTTTTGAAAAATTTAATGGTTTAGCTATAAGATTTATCAAGGCGGTTGGATTTTTGCTTGTGTGAAACTTAAGGCAGGCTTGCCGCCAATGCACCGTTTCGGAAGCCGTGCGATAACACTCGCTGCTTACTTTGTCTCGCTTGGCGTTTGTGCGGTGATCGCAGGGCATCAAGAGGCATAAATTTGTCGCCAAAACCGCGCCTTTTTCTGCTCACGCCGCTTCTTCCACGTTTTTATCCTCAAGATTTTTACCGTTGAGTTCAATTGGCTGTTTTTAATTTCCACCGAAATATGGTGAAACAGTAAAAAAGGGTTGCGATTGGCAGAAAAAAACAGCCTATTTTCAAGACTGTTTTTTCAATGCGGCGGCAAGCAAATATTGCTGAAAAATCGTGTATCAGCGAACGTGTACCGCCCGCCAAGCGTTGTCTAAACGTTCACCCGCTGATTGTAATAGGCTTTCGGCTTGCTGGCGTTCAACATCAGCTTGATTTAACTCGTTTTGTAAACGCGATACTTCGGCTTGTGCTTGCGTTAAACGGGTTTGTGCCGAATTTAAATTTTCCTGCAAAGTTAAGGTTTTGCTTTGTATATTGGTTTGTGCTTGTAAAGCGGTTTGGTAGGCTTTTTGTGCACTCAGCAATTCTACATCGGTGGTGCTTTCTGCCATCACAGCTGTTGCCGCACACAGAAGCATCAGTAATACGCTTTTTTTCATTTGTGTTTCCTTATTGTTTTTGGTTGCATTTTGGACAGTGTTTAAAAAATATGCGGTGCGGTTTCTTCGGCATTACAAATAATCTGCTATTGCCGCGATTGGGTGTGCTGCATCAATACACCCAAGCGGTAAACAGTGTGTTTTTATACCTCGTTTGCAATAATGATACTTTATGCGTTTCAGACAGCCTGCCAATGCAGCGGCTTTATTTTAAAAGCATTATTGGTTTTGATGCTGCGGCAGATGAATAATGTGGTCAAGATTTTAAAAGCACACGCCGCTGTGCCTGTTATTTACACAATAGTTGCTGTTGTTTTTCGGCAACGGTATCGCGGGCAATCGGCATTGGACGCAAATCATTACTGCCGTAGCGGTATTCACCCACAGACACGCCGCGGTTGTTTAATAATGTAAGCGCGGTGAGGCGATAGGTTTTGCGGTTGCAGTCCATTTCCCAAGTGCCAATGGCGGTTTTATAAATGGGTGTTTGGGTGTAACTTTGTTTTTCTACGTCGGTAACGGTTTTTTTATCGCGGTAGTAAACGATGCCTTTTTGACGGCGAATGCTGTTTTTATCAATGGCAAATTGAATATTGCCGTCGCCGGAAAGACCAACGTGCTGCCATTGTTCGGCAGAACCGGTTGGCGGATTTATTGCGCATGCGCTCAATAATAAAATAATACCGGATAAAAAACAGGTAAAGTGAGTGTGTAAACGATTCATGCTTTTCCTTTCAGGCAGCCTTTATGGCAGCAAGGTTAAATCCAATGCCAAATCTTGATTGCGGTTCACACCGATTGTTTGTGCCAATACGCGGCGGGCAATGTCTTGCGCTTCTTCAAGTGAGTGCATTTGATAAGTGCCGCATTGGTATTCGTTTAATTCGGGGATTTGGCTTTGTTCTTTAACTGCCAACACGTCATTCATGGCGGCTGCCCAGCTTTGCGCCACTTGTTCTTCGCTTGGCGTGCCAATCAGACTCATATAAAAGCCGGTGCGGCAGCCCATCGGTGAAATATCAATGATTTCTGCATTGCTGCCGTTAAGGCGGTCGCGCATAAAGCCGGCAAATAAATGCTCCAGCGTGTGTATGCCTTTTTCCGGCAAAATATCGTGGTTGGGCGCGCAAAAGCGCAGGTCAAACACGGTTATGGTATCGCCCTTAGGCGTGGTCATGGTTTTGGCAATGCGCACGGCAGGGGCGTGCATACGGGTGTGATCTACAGTGAAACTATCGAGAAGCGGCATGGGGTATCCTTATCTTGAAGTAATAAGCGGTTATTTTAGGGGAAATCATGCGGTAAGGCTGTGTTTTGTGTTCCGATTTTTAACTGCGGATTGGCAAACAAGTTGCCGCGTCATGGCAGCGGCATGACCGCAGAATTTATTTTTCAGGCTGCCTGAAAAATTTAAATCTGTAAATCATCACCGCCGTTATGGTGAGGAACGGCGGTGCGGCAGCTGAATTGCTTACGCTGTGCTGTCTTTAATAACGAACACAATACAGCATTGGCTTTGTTTAAAGACATAGATACTTTCCCGCGCTTATGTGTTCAGGCAGCCATAAAAAGCACAGCGTTTGGGTACGCATTTACCCCAAAACTTTTCTGGCATTCGCAAACAAGCGATACCAGCCTGATAATTCGCCGTCCCATTGAGGTGGTTTCCAGCTCATTTGCTGTGTCAGATAAACGCGTTCAGGGTGTGGCATCATAATGGTTACGCGCCCGTCGTTGTTGGTAACACCGGCAATACCGTTAATCGAACCGTTGGGATTGAGCGGGTAGTCATGAGTGATTTTTCCTTCACCGTCAATATATTGCAGGGTAACGCCTAAGGCTGTCGGGGTTTTGTTGAAAGCCAAATGAGTAAAATCAGCACGGCCTTCACCGTGGCTGACAACAACGGGTAATTGGCTGCCTGCCATGTCTGCCAAAATCAGCGAGGGCGAAGCGGGAATGCTGACCATGCTCAAACGTGCCTCAAACTGTTCGGAAATATTGCGTTTAAACAGCGGCCAGTTGGCAGTGCCGGGAATAATTTCTGTTAATAAGCTCACCATTTGGCAGCCGTTGCACACACCCAAGGTGAGGGTATCGGGGCGGGCAAAAAATTGAGCAAACATATCGCGTAGCTGGTTATTAAATAAAATGCTTTTTGCCCAGCCGGCACCTGCACCCAACACATCGCCGTAGCTGAATCCGCCGCAGGCGGCGAGCATTTGGAAGTCTGCCAAATCGGCGCGGTTTGCCATTAAATCGCTCATGTGAACATCGTAAGCATCAAAACCGGCGCGGGTGAATGCCGCCGCCATTTCCACTTGTCCGTTAACGCCTTGTTCGCGCAACACCGCGATTTTGGGTTTTGCACCGCCGATAAACGGAGCGGCAATGTCTTGATTGATGTCAAATGAAAGCGAAGCAAATAAGGCACTGCGTTTATCGTCTGCCAATAAACTGTATTCGCTGTCGGCGCATTTTGGGTTATCGCGCAGTTTTTGAATGTGGTAGCCGGTTTGACTCCACGCTTTTTGTAAATCCAAACGGGTTTCGTTGAGCAACATGGTGTTGCCGTTATTAATCAGCAATCGTTCAACGTGATTGGTTTTGCCCAATGTGTGCAAAGCATCAGCCAAGCCCGCATCGGCAAAGGCTGCCTGAACAGCGGGTAAATCGGCTTCATTCACTTGCAGCACCGCACCCAATTCTTCATTGAATAAGGCACGGATAACGGCATCGTGCAGTTTGATGTTGTCGGAATGAATGTAGATTTTTTCAATTACTGAAGTAATGTCAATGCTCACGCCCAAACGGGAAGCGAACAGCATTTCGGCAAGTGTTGCCAGCAAGCCGCCGTCGCTTCTGTCGTGATACGCCAAGACTTTGCCGCTTGCCGATAAATCTTGCATCACACGGAAAAAAGCAGCCAAATGTGCCGGCTCGTTCACATCAGGGGCGGTGCCGGTGAGTTGTTTCCACACTTGCCCCAATACGCTGCCGCCCATGCGCGCACGTCCGAAACCCAAATCCACCAGCAGCAACACGCTGTCGGCAATGTTTTGTAATTCGGGGGTAATGCTTAAACGCACATCAGACACAGGCGCAAAGGCAGTAATGACAAGCGATAAAGGCGAGATCACGGCTTTTTCTTCGCCGCCGTCTTGCCACACCGTTTTCATCGACAAAGAATCTTTGCCTACCGGAATACTCAAATGCAGGGTCTGACACAATTGCGATACCGCTTCCACGGCACGATACAGTTTTTCGTCTTCACCCGCCGTACCGCATGCCGCCATCCAGTTGGCAGACAATTTAATCTTGCCGATGTCGCCAATGGGTACTGCGGCGATATTGGTAATCGCTTCACCAATTGCCATGCGTGCGGATGCGGGTGCGGAAAAGAGCGCAAGCGGGGCTTTTTCACCCATGCTCATTGCTTCGCCGCGGTGGGTATCAAAGCCCATCAGCGTGATTGCTGCATCGGCAACAGGGGTTTGAAAACGGCCAACCATTTGGTCGCGGTGGGTTAAGCCACCGACACTTCTGTCGCCGATGGTAATCAAAAATTGTTTACTCGCTACCGTGGGCAAGCGCAGTACCCGATAAACGCTTTTATGCAAATCGATTTTATCGGCATCAAACGGGATTTCAGGCAGCCGCTCGGCGTTATCCGTGCGCGTGGTTTTGGGCGGCTTGCCCAGCAATACATTTAAAGGCAAATCCACGGGATCTTTGCCGAATAAATCATCGCGCACATGCAGATGTCCGTCGTCGGTTGCCACGCCGATAACGGCAAACGGGCAGCGTTCACGTTCACAAATGGCTTGAAATACGGGCAAATCTTCGGGTAAAACCGACAGCACATAACGCTCTTGTGCTTCGTTGCACCAAATTTGCAAAGGATTCATGCCGTGTTCTTCCAGCGGTACATTGCGCAATTGAAACACCGCGCCGCGTCCGGCATCGTTTACCAATTCCGGAAAGGCATTGGACAAACCACCTGCGCCCACGTCATGAATAGAAACAATTGGGTTTTCCGCACCCAATTGCCAGCAACGGTCAATAACTTCTTGCGCCCGCCGTTCAATTTCAGGGTTGCCGCGCTGTACGGAATCAAAATCCAAATCCGCATTGTTTACACCGGTTGTCATGCTTGAAGCCGCGCCGCCGCCCAAGCCGATAAGCAAACCCGGTCCGCCCAGCTGAATCAGCAGCGCGCCCTCGGGAATAATGTCTTTATGGGTTTGGGCTGCCTGAATATTGCCCAAACCGCCTGCGATCATAATCGGCTTATGATAGCCGCGCCGCTGTCCGTGGAATTGCTCTTCAAAGGTACGGAAATAACCCAGCAAATTGGGGCGGCCAAACTCATTATTAAACGCCGCGCCGCCAATCGGTCCTTCAATCATAATGTCTAAAGCACTGCTGATGCGCTCGGGTTTGCCGTATTGTGCTTGTGCGGCGGAATAGTGTTCCCAAGGCTGTATGGCATCGGGCAGGTTTAAATTGGATACGCTGAATCCGGTTAAGCCCGCTTTGGGACGTGCACCTTTGCCTGTAGCGCCCTCATCGCGAATTTCACCGCCCGCACCCGTTGCCGCACCCGCAAATGGAGCGATTGCGGTGGGGTGATTGTGGGTTTCCACTTTCATAATGATGTGGGTGTCTTCATCACTGAAGCGGTAGGCTTGGTCTGCGTCGGCATGCGGATAAAAACGGGCAATGCGTGCGCCCTCAATGACAGAAGCATTGTCTTTGTAGGCGACAATGGTGCCGTCGGGGTGGGCATTGTGGGTGTCGCGTATCATGCTGAACAATGATTTCGGTTGTTTTTCACCGTTCAGCACAAAATCGGCATTAAAAATTTTGTGGCGGCAATGCTCGGAATTGGCTTGCGCAAACATCATCAATTCCGCATCGCCGGGGTTGCGCTGCAATGAGCGGTAGTTTTCCAGTAAGTAATCAATTTCGTCATCGGACAACGCCAAACCCATGTTTTGATTGGCATGTACCAAGGCTTCGCGCCCGCCGTTTAATACATCAATTTCAGCATGGGTTTGCGCATTCGGGTGTTGAAATAAAGCGGCGGCATCGCTGATGTGCGGCAAGACGCTTTCAGTCATGCGGTCGTGCAGCAATGCTGCCCATGCTGCGCGGTCTTTATCGTTCAGGCTGCCTGAAAGCATGATTAACATGCCGCGCTCAATGCGTTCAATTTCACGCAAGCCGCAGTTGTGTGCAATGTCGGTGGCTTTTGATGCCCACGGTGAAATAGTGCCGATGCGCGGAACAATTAAAAATTGGCTGCCTGAACGCGGTTCATCGGCACTTGGTTCGGCTGCCAATAAACGGGTTAAACGGCTTAGTTCTTGCTCGCTCAGCGCACGGGCGGCGGCAACGAAATACCAAAATTGACTGCTGACTTCAATATCGGCAGGCAAACCCAGCAAAGACGCACGGTGGCGCAATTTTTTCAGGCGGAAATCAGACAAAGCGGATTGACCGCGCAAAGAGAATAAGACAGACATGATGTGTGCGGCAACGCATTTAAAGTTAGATTAAGCGGATTATTTTACACGATAAAGATGGCTTATTCGATACGCAGAAATCAGTACACAACAAACTATAAAAATATTCAATGCGCTTTGGTGATAATGGCTTGCACAAATAATGCGGTTGCGATATTGTTTCGTTTCGCTTTATTCAATTGACAAACCCAAGGCAGCTACTCCAACTATTGGGTGCTGTGCCGTTGGTTGCCACGATGTGTGTCTGCGCGTACCCGAAATCGCTGTAACACACATCAGCCCACAAAGCATAGGCAAGACGGCAGTGCATCAGTTGGGCTACCTGACACAACAGAGGTTCATATGCAACTTTCCGGCGCACAGATTTTGGTGCAAAGTCTTAAAGCCGAAGGCGTGGAATACGTATTCGGCTACCCCGGCGGCGCAGTTCTTGAGATTTACGACGCCATTTTCCAGTTAAATAAATTCCGCCACATATTGGTTCGCCACGAACAAGCGGCGGTTCATGCTGCCGATGCGTATTCGCGGGCAAGCAATGGTGAAAAAATCGGCGTGGCATTGGTAACCAGCGGCCCGGGTGCCACCAACGCCATTACCGGCATTGCCACCGCTTATTCGGATTCGATTCCGCTGGTGGTGATTTCAGGGCAAGTCGGCACACCCGCGATCGGTTCGGACGCTTTCCAAGAAGTCGATATGGTGGGCATCACCCGCCCATGCGTGAAACACAATTTTTTGGTAACCAGCGTCCATAAACTGGCTGAAACGGTGAAAAAAGCCTTTCAAATTGCCAAAAGCGGCCGCCCCGGTCCGGTGGTGATTGATGTTCCCAAAGATGTAACCCAAGCGATGGCAAAATTCAGCTATCCGCAGGAAGATATTTTTATTCGTTCTTATCAGCCGGTTACGCATGGACACACAGGGCAAATCAAAAAAGCGGTGCAGGTTTTGGCAGCGGCGAAACGGCCGGTGGTCTATTTCGGCGGCGGCGTGATCCTGAGCAATGCTTCTCCTGAACTGACGGAATTGGTGCAGCTCATCGGCGCGCCTTGTGTCGGCACGTTAATGGGCTTGGGTGCATATCCCTCATCACAGCGTCAATTTTTGGGCATGGTGGGCATGCACGGCAGTTATGAAGCCAATTTAACCATGCAAAATGCCGATGTGGTGCTGGCAGTGGGCGCACGTTTTGACGACCGCGTGATTTCCGTGCCGGGTAAATTTGCCGACAACCAGAAAAAAATCATTCACATCGATATTGACCCTTCCAGCATTGCCAAGCGCGTGAAAGTTGATGTGCCGATTGTCGGCGATGTAAAAAATGTGCTGAATGATGTTTTGGCGTTGTGGAAAAAACAGTCTTTAGTGTTAAACAGTGCCGCATTGGAAAAATGGTGGCAAAGCATCGAATCATGGCGCGCGCGCGATTGCCGTTGGTTTGAACCGTCGAACGACGTGATTAAGCCGCAGTTTGTGGTGCAAACCTTGGCGCGGCTCACCCAAAACAACGCCATCGTTACATCAGACGTGGGACAGCATCAGATGTTTGCCGCCCAATATTATCCGTTTGAACGCCCGCGCCAATGGCTCAATTCCGGCGGTTTGGGCACGATGGGCGTGGGCTTGCCTTATGCGATGGGCGCAAAGCTGGCTTGCCCGAATGAAGACGTGTTCTGCATCACCGGCGAAGGCTCTATTCAAATGAATATTCAAGAGCTTTCAACGTGTTATCAATATCGTTTGCCCGTAAAACTTGTGAATTTAAACAACGGCTATTTGGGCATGGTGCGCCAATGGCAGGAATTTTATTACGCCGATCGTTATTCCGAATCGTATATGGATTCATTGCCTGATTTTGTTAAACTGGCTGAAGCCTACGGGCATGTTGGTATGCGCATTGATAAACCCGCTGATGTGGAAGGTGCGCTGAAAGAAGCCATTGCCCTCAAAGACCGTTTGGTATTTATGGATTTCATCATCGACCGCAAACAGAATGTATTTCCAATGGTGGGCAACGGCAAAGGGTTGGACGAAATGGTGCTGCCGCCGCACATGCGCGAAACCGCTGCCGACAGCGACGTGAATGATGTCCACAACCGCCATTACGACACACGGAGCGTGCCATGAATCAAAGACACATCTTATCCATTTTAATGGAAAATGAATCGGGTGCCATGAGCCGTATTGTTGGGTTATTTTCGGCGCGCGACTACAATATTGATTCCCTTTCGGTTGCGCCCACAGAAGACACAACCTTATCGCGCATGACTTTGGTTACCCACGGCGACGAAGCGATTTTGGAACAAATCACCAAACAATTAAACAAATTGATTGAAGTGATTAAAGTCAATGTGTTGGACGACAATCGTTTTGTTGAGCGTGAATTGATGCTGGTGAAAGTGCGCGCCGTCGGCAAAGACCGCGACGAAGTATTGCGGCTGGCAGAAATTTTCCGTGCCCACGTGGTTGATGTTACCGATAAAAGCTATACCGTAGAAGTAACCGGAACGTCAGAAAAAATTGATGCGTTCCTTGAAACTTTGGGCAAAAGCATCATTCTTGAAACCGTGCGTACCGGTGCCGCAGGCATTGGGCGCGGCGAGAGAATGTTGCGGATTTAAACATTGTTTTGCAATGTTGGAAAAGGCTGCCTGAAAGTGATTTTATGTGCTTTCAGGCAGCCTTTTATTGTGAATTTAACACCGTTTCCTCAAAAATAAATGAATTGAGTGTGCAATGAAATTGCAGCAATTGCGTTACGCGCTTGCCGTTTATCGGCAGAATTTAAATGTTTCCGATGCCGCTGATGTGCTTTTTACTTCACAGCCCGGCGTATCCAAGCAAATTCGGCTGTTGGAAGAAGAATTGGGCGTACCGATTTTTGTGCGGCACGGCAAGCGCATCGCTTCGGTTACCGAGCCGGGAAAAATATTGTTGGACACAGCGGCGCAAATTTTACGCAATGTGGACAGAATGAAACACATCAGCGCAGAATTTGCCGATCAAACCGCAGGCAAACTCACCATTGCCGCCTTGCCTGCCATCGCAAGCATTGGCTTAATACAAACGATTACAGAATTTTTGAATCAATATCAATCGGTTGAATTGATTGTTTTAACGGCAAACGAATCCGTCTTAAATCAAATGGTTTTAGACAGCGAAGTGGATTTTGCCATTGGCATGAAACCCACTTCCGCGTATCCCGAATTATGCCGCCTCCGCTGCCCGAATTTGGATTATGAATACCGCCTGATTGCACCTTTAGACAGCACATGCCCCAATCCGCCGAGTTTAAAAGACATTAGCCAATATTCATTGATTGCGGATTCATTCGCCTTTTGTGATGGTTCACCCATTAAACAAGCTTTTGAGCAAGCGCATCTGCCATTACCGCGAACGGCTTTAACCAGCGATGACTCAAATATGATTAAAAATTGTGTTAAACAAGGCTTTGGTTTGGGCTTATTGCCCGCAGCAGCTTTATTTAACAACGATGAAAAAGAATTAATGTATTTGGATACAAAGCATTTATTCGCTTCCGCATTTCCCCATGTGATACTGCGCAAAGACAACTACCTGCGCGGCTTTGTGTATGCGTTTTTATTACTGCTTGATTCTTCATTCACCCGAGAACGGATTGACGAGGCTTTATACACCGCTGTTGTGGAAGATTTCTCTATTTAATACAACAGATTGCGTTTAAAAATATTGCTTCGGTTTTCCCCTTGCAATTTCAGGCAGCCTGAAGTAAGCCTAAGGTTTGCCATTGGTGAGGCAAGGTACAAAGTAATCATGGCAATCACAGCCAAACCATTTCAATAAAGCCCATGCGAGCACTCGAACGCATGGAGTTTATTGAAACAAGACTTTGATTTACCTGTATTTGTATGGTTGTAACAAAAATACAACAATGCAAGAAAAATACCAGACCAACAGCATTTACTTTTACCCGCACCCTGCCAATAATATGGTTATCAAAGCCTCCGGATTTAACGCAGCTTTAAGTCTTTTCTTTTTACTGCTTAATCGCTTCTGTTTGAAATCAGCTTTCTGCACCAGTGATAAAGCTGTTTTTCTCAATATATTCATATTGATGGGAGAATTATCCTTACGGGCGCAAGCACGGTCTTCTCCGTAAATCACGTCCAATCGCCAATGTAAATGATTTTCCACCGACCAATGCTGACGAACCGAATAAGCAAATTTATCTATATCCTTCAAAGAAGTAATAAAATATCGCCATTC